>JBATRZ010000001.1:0-1500 GCA_049292975.1 Saccharimonadales bacterium (SeqCode)
CACCCGAAGCCGGTGGCCTAACCCTTGTGGAGGGAGCCGTCGAAGGTGGGATCGGCGATTGGGACGAAGTCGTAACAAGGTAGCCGTACCGGAAGGTGCGGCTGGATCACCTCCTTTCTAAGGAGCAAACAATAATCAGTGGTTTCGGTGCCGTTTGTGTACCGGCCATGGTTTGTTCGAGGGTGAAACACAAGAAATCCATCAGTATCACTGCCGGCCAGGATGGTTCGGGGGTGGGTGGGGGCTGTGCGAGTGATCGCCGGCCTGGACTTTTACACACTATCGGGGTTCTGAGAAAACACCGGCCCACTTGTTGGGTGAGGGTTTTTTCAGTCGGCTCATGCTGTTCCGCCCGTGGTGGTCGTGAGACTGTCGGGTGTTGGGTGGTGTGGGTGTGTGTTGTTTGAGAAGTGCATAGTGGATGCGAGCATCAAAGTCGAGAACTGTTGATTTTACAGGAGATCTTGTTTTTGGTGTTTGTACTGCAATTATTTTGTGTGTCTCTGTGAGAAGTAAGATTTTTTTGGTGATACTCATGTTGTGGTGATGTCCACATTCGTGTCCCAGGCCTGTTGGTGTGGGGTGTGTTTGTGGGTGTTGTTGTAAGTGTTTTAGGGCGTTCGGTGGATGCCTTGGTACCAGGAGCCGATGAAGGACGTGGTAGGCCGCGATAGTCCTCGGGGAGTTGTCAAACGAGCTGTGATCCGAGGGTGTCCGAATGGGGAAACCCAGCACCAGTGATGTGGTGTTACCGTCCGGTGAATGTATAGCCGGTGCGGAGGGAACGTGGGGAAGTGAAACATCTCAGTACCCACAGGAAGAGAAAACAATAGTGATTCCGTGAGTAGCGGCGAGCGAAAGTGGATCAGGCTAAACCATGCGTATGTGATACCCGGCAGGGGTTGTGCGTGTGGTGTTGTGGGAGTGTTGTGGCCCGGTCTGCCGGCTGGGCGGTCAGTGATAAAGCAGGATGTTAGGTGAAGTGGCCTGGAATGGTCCGCCGTAGACGGTGAGAGTCCGGTAACTGAAAATGTTCTGTCTGGCTTCGATATTTCCCAAGTAGCAGCGGGCTCGTGGAATCTGCTGTGAATCTGCCGGGACCACCCGGTAAGCCTAAATACTTCCTGGTAACCGATAGCGGACTAGTACCGTGAGGGAAAGGTGAAAAGTACCCCGGGAGGGGAGTGAAATAGTACCTGAAACCGGACGCTTACAATCCGTCAGAGCTGGCGCAACCCCTTGGGGTTGGTTGGTGATGGCGTGCCTTTTGAAGAATGAGCCTGCGAGTTAGTGCTCAGTGGCAAGGTTAACCCGTTGTGGGGTAGCCGTAGCGAAAGCGAGTCTGAATAGGGCGCAAAGTCGGAGACTTTATTGTCTTGCGACGGGAGTCGCTGGGTCTAGACCCGAAGCGGAGTGATCTACCCATGGCCAGGTTGAAGCAGCAGTAAGATGCTGTGGAGGACCGAACCCACTTCAGTTGAAAATGGAGGGGATGAGTTG
>JBATRZ010000002.1:0-50591 GCA_049292975.1 Saccharimonadales bacterium (SeqCode)
AACCCGAACGGCCTTATCCTTACCTCCGGTCCGACGGGTTCGGGCAAGTCTACCTCGCTGTACGCGCTTATGCAGGAGATCAAAGATGATAGTATCAACATTGTCACCCTAGAAGATCCGGTCGAATATAAAATGGCCGGCATCAACCAGATTCAAATAAATACCGATGTCGGCCTGACCTTTGCTACTGGCCTGCGCTCTGTCTTGCGCCAGGACCCCGATGTGGTTATGGTGGGCGAGATACGTGATTCCGAAACAGCTAACCTGGCCGTTCAGGCCGCCTTGACCGGCCACCTGGTCTTTAGTACGCTTCACACCAACTCGGCCGCCGGTATCCTGCCGCGTCTGTTAGATATGGGTGTCGAACCGTTTTTGATTGCCAGTACGGTGCGCACGGTTATCGGCCAGCGCCTGGTGCGCCGGCTTTTTGAGCCCAGCGAATACCAATCTGACAAGGCCGAGACGGGGCTGATCCAGCAGCACCTCGGGCCGCTGCTGCCCGAAAAAGAAGCCGATGTTAAGGCGGCCGTAGAAGATTTAGGCTACGAAGCCTTGCCTCTGAGAGGCCAAACCGCTTATACTTTATTCAAGGGCAAAGAAGCTCCCGAAGCGCCGGCAGGCTACAAGGGGCGCGTCGGCTTGTACGAAGTATTCGAGGTTTCGGAAGCAATCCAGGAATTAATCATGAACCGGGCCTCAAGTTCAGAAATCCAAAAGACTGCACAGGACGAAGGTATGGTTACGATGCAGCAGGACGGTTACTTTAAAGCATTGGCAGGCAAGACCACGCTGCAAGAGATTGCCCGCGTTGCCTCAGAAGATACGGCATAAGGGGGGTTATGAAATTCACAATTACTAATTCACAAATCACAATAATTTCACATTTTACAGGTAAGACTGCAGATGCATCCCAACATGGTATGAGCAATGAAAACTGTAAAACGGTACATAGCCTCAAAGGAGCCAAGTAGTGTCTGCGTCCTCAGCACCGCGCATCGAGATTTTGCTCGAAGAAGTTATCAAGAAAAAGGCATCCGACCTTCATCTTCAGGTTGGCTTGCCGCCGATGCTGCGCGTAGACGGCTCTTTGGTTGCCGTTAGCGGTGCCGATCCCCTAACCGAAGAAAGCGTTGAAGCGCTGATTTTTGCCATTCTGGATGAAGACCAGAAGCAAATCTTGCTCAAAGATAAAGAATTTGACTTTAGCTTTGCGTTTGGCGATCTGGGGCGTTTCCGCGTAAACGCTTTTCATGAACGGGGCAACCTGGCTGCCGCCCTGCGCCTTATTCCTAATGAAGTCATGACCGTCGAGCAGCTTGGCCTGCCGCAGATTGTCACCAAGTTTACCGAATATCCGCGCGGCCTGGTGCTGGTAACCGGTCCGACCGGTTCCGGCAAATCTACAACCTTGGCCGCCATGATTCACAAGATTAACGCAGAACGTGCCTGCCACATCGTCACCATCGAGGACCCGATTGAATTTACGCACAAAAGCAACAAAGCGGTCATAGTGCAGCGCGAAGTCCACTACGATACCTTTAGCTTTAGCGCCGCCCTCAGAAGCTCGCTGCGCCAGGATCCTGATGTTGTGCTTATCGGCGAAATGCGTGATCTGGAGACGATTGCCGCGGCGATAACCATTGCCGAGACCGGACACCTGGTTTTTGCGACCCTGCACACCAACTCGGCGGCCCAAAGTATCGACCGCATGATAGACGTCTTCCCGCCGCACCAGCAGCCGCAGATCCGCGCCCAGCTTAGCAACATCCTTATGGCCATTTGCAGCCAGCGCCTGGTGCCCGCCATTGGCGGCGGCCGTATCGCTGCCGCTGAGATTCTGCTTGCTACGCCGGCCGTGCGCAATATCATCCGCGAGGGCAAGAGCCACCAGCTTGACGCCGTCATCCAGACCGGTGCGGAATTTGGTATGCAAAGCATGGACAAGACGCTGGTAAACGCCATACATGCGGGCACCATATCTTACGATGAAGCCCGCAACTTTGCCGTTGATATCGATGAATTAGACAGGTTGATGAGAGGCTAAGGGCCGTTATGCACCAATTTACATTTAACAATTCACATTTAGCAATGAATTACCAACTACCGTTTACCAATCAAAACAGCGCAGCTATGCTGCCGCCATTATTAAAAATTGTAAAATGCAAATTGTTAATTAGCCCAACAGGAGCTTGTTCATGCTGACTTTTGTCTATACAGCCCGCGACAGCAAGACCGGCGAGAAGGTTAGGGCCGAGGTTCAGGCCGATTCTGAGCAGGCTGCCGCCAAACTTATCAAAAACGCCGGCCTGTCGCCCCTGGAGATCCAGCTCAAGGGCGGCCCGGGCGGCAATCCAATTTCTAGGCTGGGTAACAAGGTAAGGGCAAAAGACCGGATTCTTTTTGCCCGCCAACTGTCTACGCTTATCAATGCCGGCTTGCCGCTGGTGCAGAGCCTGCGCAGCGTCTTTGACCAGACACAGAGCAAGCCGCTTAAGCTGATAGAAAGCCAGATTATAGCCGATGTAGAAGCCGGTAACACGCTGGCCGATGCGCTGGCCCGCCACCCCAAGGTGTTTAACCAGATCTTTGTCAGCCTGATAGCAGCCGGCGAGGCGTCGGGTACGCTAGATAAAGCCCTGGAGCGCATTGCCTTCCAGCAAGAAAAAGACGCCGAAATCATGAGCAAGGTGCGCGGCGCCATGGCATATCCGGCCATCGTTGTTTTGGTTATGATTGGTGTTGTCGGTTTCATGGTGGTGGCTGTATTGCCGCAAGTAAAGAGCATTTATGAGGGCATGGCGGGCGCGACGCTGCCTATCACCACCCGGGCGCTGCTGGCCGTATCCGATTTTGTTATCGGTTTCTGGTGGCTGATACTAATTATCCTGGCCGTGCTTATCTTTATCACTACCAAATGGGCGCGCTCGGGGCCTGGCAAGATAGCCGTAGACAAGGCCAAGATGCATGCCTGGCCGGTAGGCCCGTTGTTTATGAAGCTGTACATGGCCCGTTTTGCGCGCACCGGTACCACGCTGGTAGCCAGCGGCGTGCCGCTGCTGCAGGTGCTAGAGATTACCTCCCGCTCTATCAACAATGTCCATATCGAAGCATCCATCACCCGCGCCATAGACAAGGTCCGCAGCGGCAAGGCGTTGTCTGACGCTATCGAAAACGACGACAACTTCCTGGATCTGGTACCAAAGATGCTTAGGATTGGCGAGCAGTCCGGCCAGATAGAGTCCATGCTGGCCAAAATAGCCGAATATTACGAAAAAGAAGTAGATAACCAGATCAAGACCATATCTACCATTATCGAACCGGTCATGATGGTGCTGCTTGGTATCATAGCTTTCATCCTGGTTGGTGCTATCTTGCTGCCAATCTACAGCCTGGCAGGCCAGGGCAGCCTGGGCGGTTAGCCTAACAGATGTGAAACTGGGGACAATACTGCATAAAAAGCTTGTGTTTTTGCGGGCGGGCAGGTATCATCGTAGTATTAGACATATAAAACACTAGTCAAAGGGGGCATTTGCGCTATGTTCAGTAAGTTAAAAAAAGACAACCAGGGCTTTACGATTATAGAAGTTTTGATCGTTCTTGCCATTGCTGGTTTGATAATGATTATCGTCTTCTTGGCAGTACCAGCCCTGCAGCGCAACCAGCGTAACCAGAGCTTCCGTACCCAGGCCAACAACATTGCTACCGCCTACCAGGAAGTCTCTGCTAACAAAGGCGGTGCCATACTAGCAGCTAGTGATAGCGGCGCGGTAAAAGACGCGGCTAATCCACGGGATCTAACAAGCATAACCATAGCACCCCATGTTGCTGGTAACGTTAGCATCACCGGCTACACCACTGCAATCATCCGTACCAATGCCACATGTGCCGCAGCCGATTCAGCTGTTGCCACAGGGGGAAAGACTAGCCGTCAGATTGCCGTTTACTTCAATATAGAAAAAGGAGACGGCAACGAACAAATACAGTGTATTAGCTCATAAGCAGAACTGGTAACGATTTAAAAAGGGGCCCCATCCGGGGCCTCTTTTTGTGCTATAGTTTAAAGCATAATGATTATAGTGTTCCTGGCGGTTACCGGGCTTATATTGGGCAGTTTTGTAAACGCGCTGGTGTGGCGCCTGCATGAGCAGTCTAAGACCCGCCAGCCAAGCAAAAAGCTGTCTATCGGCCGCGGCCGCTCGATGTGCCCGCACTGCAGGCACGGGCTGGCTGCAAAAGATCTGGTGCCGGTTGCAAGCTGGCTTGGCCTTGGGGGCAAATGCCGCTACTGCAAGCATGCCATAGCCTGGCAGTACCCGGCGGCAGAGCTGGCCGCAGCTGGCTTATTTGTCTTGTCCTATCTGTTCTGGCCGCTGGAGTGGAATACGGTTGGGGTAATTAATTTTGCCGTCTGGCTGGTCATGCTGACAGGCTTTATGGCGCTGACTATCTATGATCTGCGCTGGATGCTGCTGCCAAACCGCATAATTTATCCGCTGCTTGTGATTGGTGCGCTGCTGGCCGTATTTAATATCCTGGCGGCCGGCACTGCCCGGGCGCTGCTGGAAACACTGCTGAGTGCCGCCATTGCCGGCGGCATATTCTACGCGCTTTACGGGTTGTCTGGCGGCAAGTGGATCGGCGGCGGCGATGTTAGGCTGGGTTTTCTTATTGGCCTGATCTTGGGCGATCCATACCTGGCCTTTCTGATGCTGTTTACGGCGTCGCTGCTGGGCACGGCCGTGACTGTACCGGGGATGGTGCTTAAAAGAGTGGCGCTAACCAGCAAGATACCGTTTGGCCCGTTCCTAATGACGGCCGCTATCATCGTGCAGCTGTTTGGTACCCCTGTTATCGATTGGTACCGTGATTTGGTTACGCTTAGCTTGTAAAAACGCTGTTATACAGAGGCGCCTAGTGTTATACTTATGCTTATGAATCGCTGGCTACGCTTAGGTCAGCTTGCTCGCTCGAGTAAAGGTAAGAGGGCGGGGGCAGGCTATACCATTACCGAGGTATTGATTGTGCTCTCTGTTACGACGCTGATGTTTATTTTTATTGCCACAGCGTTCATGGGCCGGCAGCGGCGGGCCGAATTTAACCAATCTGTCAGGAACTTTGAGGCAATGCTGCAAACGATTATCTCTGAGACGGCGAACGGCAGCTACCAAAGCAGCAAAGAATGCACCATCTTTGGCGGCCAGCCGCGGTTATCGTCGGTGACGAAGCAGCCTGGTACCAACAAAGATTGTATCTTTCTGGGCAAGGTAATCGCCGGCCGTCAAAGCCAGGCAGAGGTCTTTACTGTGCTAGGCAGCCGGCTTAACTCCACATCGGCTGATGTTGCCAGCCTGGCGGAGGCAGCGCCAAGGGCTATGGTGCTGGGGGGTGCGCCTCCCAATGACGTAGATCTGACTGCAGAGATTCCGTTTTCGTACGGGTTACAGATAAGGGCAATATACGGCATGACTGCAGGCGGCGGCAACGGGCCTACCTATAGGTCATTTGGCTTTTTGCATCAGCTTGGCGGCGGGGCAGCACTAACCAGCCCGCTTAGCGGCAGCCGCTCTGTTTTGCTGTACGGCGTAGAGGGCGCATCGCCCATACAAGATACCGATCTTGCCCGTACCGGTGCTGCCGATGTGACGGGTCCAAATCTAAGACTTCTGCCTAACGGCCTGCGTATCTGCCTGGGCGGCGCGGACGCTACGCGCGACCAGCGGGCCGAGATAACCATTGGCGAGAACAATAGCCAGACCACCATTAACGTACTTGTGGATACAGGTACTACAGGAGTATGCGGCAGTGTTTAGGATAAAAAGAGACCAGCGGGGCGATACTATCGTAGAGGTGCTTATAGCCATTGCTGTCATCACCAGCGTACTGGGGCTGGTGTACTCCACCATGAACCGGAATTTTAAACTTATGCGCGGCAATCAGGAACGCACCGAGGCCTCCAAGACCGCGCAGGGCCAGCTAGAGGCCCTGAAGGGCCTGTATAGCGCCGATCCGGATGCCGTGACGGATAATGGCCTTAATGGATTCTGTATCAACGGCGGGGTTACCGTAGCGCCACCAGGCAAGCCAGCACCTACGCTTGGCGGTGACGATTTGTCTACCTACGGCGCCTGTACATCCAGCCATTACCGCTACGTACTAAAGCGTGACGCTACAGATACAAAACTCTATACCGCCACCGTCCGCTGGGAGGCCTTCGGCAGCGGCAGGAGCGAAGTCATAATGTATTACAGGATACAATAATGGGCGGGCACGCTAGGCATAGACAGGCCGGATTTACCATAATCGAGTTAATGATCGCAACCGCAGTCTTTTCTGCGGTGTTGCTGCTGTGCGGCATGGCTATTGTCCATGTTGGCCGGATGTATTACAAAGGTTCTGTAACCAGCAAGACGCAGGATACGGCGCGCAAATTCGGCGAGGATGTCTCGCAGGCCATACAGTTTGGTACCGGTAATACTGCACCCGGGCAGTTTATACGTACCAACGGCCCGGTAACCCAAACTGGCGGCGGCCAGACACTTACTAATAACGTGATGGCACGATGTATAGGTGATATACGCTACAGTTATGTCATAGGCCGCCCCCAGGGCACCAATGCTGCAAGCGCGCGCCATGCTGTCTGGCGTGACAGGCTGCTGACAACATCGCAACCCTGCGATCCTGTTAATCTTACCCTGGCTGATCCGGGCGGTACCGCCGGCCAGGAGATGCTGGCCAACAAGATGCGTCTGGCGCGCTTTGAGGTAACGAACCTAGCAGGGCTGTATGAGATAGACGCCGTTGTATCCTACGGTGATGCCGATGATTTGTTTGGACCGGCCGCTTTGCCTGAATTTCCGGACTTTAGTATCTGTAAGGGCGTAAACGCCGGCGGCCAGTTTTGTGCCTCGGCAGCATATAAAACCACAGTAGGAAAACGGCTATGAGAATATATGGATACAAACCGCGGCTACAATCTGCTATTATTAAGCATAAGATGTATAAGGCTCTGAATAGTAGGTCTAGGGCTGGGCAAGAAGATGGTTTTGTCTCTATCTTTTCAGTGGTTATTATCATGGCCATCCTGACCCTGATTACCATCGGCTTTACTAATGTGACACGCCGCGCCCAGCGCAACACGCTGGATAACCAGCAGAATACCCAGGCCTTTTATGCCGCCGAATCAGGTGTAAACGATGCAGTGAGACTCTTAAAGTCCGATCCTGCCTATACCAAGGCTACTTGTGACGCTGGTGATCCGGCTTATTTCAAATATGACCTTAATGCAGCCACGGGCGTAGGCTATACCTGCGTACTGGTGGATTCGACACCGCCGACTCAGTCATTTGACTCTGTTCCCACCGTAGACAAGGGCGAACCCGTCATAACCACGCTTGCCTCCGAAAACGGTGCAACCATACAATTAGTACGTATTGAGTGGGACTCGCCGAACGGTATTGCTGATCCTGTCGCTCTGGCGACCCCGTCAATGAGCGGCAACATCGCAAATCTGCCCGATGCCAGACCGACGGGGTGGGGTTCGCGGGTAGGTATATTAAGAGTAGACTTAGTGCCCGATACCTCGGTGACACGTAAGGACTTAGCTGATAACAGCTATACCTTTTTCTTGATGCCAAGCAACAATGGTGCTATTGCCTTTACGGCCGTTGCTGGCTCAGACGGGCAGGGTAGTGTCTTCGTGACAAATTGTAGCCAGGCACCACCGGTTCGTTGCATGGCTAACGTGACCCTAAATAATCCAGGTACTATTAACCGTTACCGCATGAGGATGACTTCTTATTACCGGGCGGTCGACGTGTCCAGTATAAAAATACTCAATGCCGGTAGTGTACTTGAGCAGAAGGACGGTCAGGCATTGATAGATTCGACGGGTAAGGCGGTGGATGTCTTCCGGCGTATCCAGGTTACTGTGCCGCTGCGGTCGGTTGTAGGCTACCACGAGCCGTTCTCTATACTGGCCGCCTCTGATATCTGTAAACGGCTGCTGACGGCGCCACCGAATTTTGCCCAAGTCATGGCCCCGGCGGCAATCTATCCTTCTTGTGCGATTCCCCCACTCTAAAGTATTTAGGCAGCCTTACCGTGGAACTTTTGGTGCACTGATTTTAGGTGCGGGTCTGTGACGTGCGTATAAATCTGGGTGGTAGCGATATTGCTATGGCCCAGCATAGCCTGAACGCTCCTTAGATCGGCTCCGTTCATGAGCAAATCGGTCGCAAACGAATTATGGGATATAAAGCCGTCAGTGATTAAGTTCTGAGTGTCCGCCACAGCAAAGTCATATACTAGCGTATCGCGCATGATCGTATCAACACGCTCCACCTTTAGCCAGGCTAGTTGATTATTGCTTGAAGCAAGCCGCCGCAGCAGTGCCAACCGCGGGTCATCGATGCCCATGCGCTTGAAGCGGGTATAGAACTTCATGATGGTTTGTTTGGTAGGCACTAGACCGCCGCTTTGCAGGTACCGGCTGGGGTATTTGAGCGTTTGCTGGTCCTTGCGGCGGCTATACAGATGTTGGCCGCTTTGCAGACCTATCTCTGTTAAGGCCGCCAACATTGGTCCGGCCGGAACTTTCTCACCGACATGGCGGGGCTTGATGGCAAATTGCTTAAGTGTTGGTACCAATGTGCGGAATTTTTCCTGATCCGGCCTGTATAGCAGCTGCAGCCAATGCATCTGGTGCGGGATAACAAATTCATGTCCAGGCAGCCGTACATGCCGCAAGCGTTCATAGAGATGGGCGTGGATACCGAGCCGGAGCAGCAGCATCTGCACGTCCTTGAGGAGCTCTTTATTGGCACTAAAGATGCGCGGTTCGCCATTACTATTGCCCTCGGCGTCATAGAATCCGGCCAGAAACGCGGCAATGTCGGCCTCTGAGGAAGCGAAAAGTGCGGAAGGTATGCGGCGTTCTGTAGATTTACGATCCATACCAAGCTTGGTGCACAGGCGTACCAGCGGCATGTGGTACATCTCGAGTGTCCAGGAATTTGACCATTTGCTGGGCCGGATAAACGGCATCTTGCCGTATAAGCCAGTTATAACATCGGCGTAGAACTCCAGGTGCACCGGATTTTTGTCGGTAATGAGCACGCCGCGGCGGCGTGGACTCACATGCCCGTCTCCGCAGATATAGCCCAACAACCGCCAAAACTCAGCAGGGTAGTGCTTTTTACTGTTCTGACTGATTTTCTTGATGCCGGTGACGTACATGCCGGGTTCCAGCTCGCCGGCCGTGATTTCCGCAAAACCATTTTCATCCAGGGTAAATAAGCGGTGTTCTGGTGTGCAAAGCAGCTCAAAACCGCCGGCCCGGACCCGGCTCAGTACGGATGTCGTGTGCGTGGTCTTTTGTGTAATAGCACGACCCGTCTGGAAGCCGCGTTCCCAGACCAGACTTTTTACTCCTGTTTTACCGCTGTCCTCAAATAGCTCCTTGGCGCTTGTTATGCCGCGCGGCAGACTGATACGGGTCTCGGCCTGCAGGCAGTGCCGTAAGGTATGCGGGCTGACATGCTTGGTGATGCCGGCCATTAACGCGTAGCGGGCCACCAGGCGCTGTACCGAACGCGCCGTAAGGCGGTAGAAGTTACCATCCAGGCTTGGTGTTTTGGTGCCGCTGTTCCTGACCAGCAGAGGTTTTACATTATCTTCGCGCCTGTCCAGATAATACTGCACCCACTGGGCGGCCGCATCACTGACAAACACCGGCCGGTCCTTTTGGCCTTTGCCGCGTACCATAAACTCGCGCCGCTTGAGGTTTACATGATCTTTATCAAGGGCTACTAACTCAGATACGCGCAGGCCGCTGCTAAACAATAACTCTAAGATGGCGCGGTCGCGCGCACCGGTCAGGGTGTTTATATCGGGCTGTTTGAACAGGCGCTCCAGCTCGTCAGGGTTTAGAAACGTTACTTGCTTGCGCACTACTTTGGCCAGCTCAACTTTATCTGGTGCCAGGGCGGGGATGTCCCGTTTAGAGCAATACTTTAAAAAACTGCGCAGGGCAATAAGATGATAATTCTGCGTATTCTTTTGCAGCTCGTCCGACACATTGGTACCCAGGCGGTTGAGCCACAGCCGCCATTTGCGCAGCAGCTCCACGTCTATTTGCGATACGGCCAGGTCATCGCCCGCGAAGTCCAGCAGGCGGGTTAGATAATGATCATAGTTGGCAATGGTCTTCTGTGACCTGTTTTGCTCTATCTCCAGGTATTCCAGGAAATCCGTCTTGGCTTTGGCAACAAGCATAACCCTCATTCTAAAGCATTGCTAACAGATGTAAAGTTGCATAAAAAATGTATTCAAGGCAGCCAGGCCACTAACAGATAGAATCAGGCTGTCCAATCTGTTATAATAACTAAAACTAAACAGGAACAATTATGGAAAGAACACTTATCATTCTTAAGCCAGACACAGTAAAGCGCGGTATAGTGGGCGAAATCCTGAGCCGCTTTGAAAGGGTAGGGCTGAAGATAGTGGGTGCCAAGATGCTGCGTCCTGACTATGAGGCGTATCACCATCACTACGAAGGTATCAGCGGTATGGTTTCGCGCCGCGGCCAGAAGGCCTTTGATGTGACGCTTGAGATGATGCAAGAGGGTCCTGTCATTGCTATGGTGCTGGAAGGCATCGAAGCAGTCAGTTTGGTACGCAAGATGGTAGGTACGACCGAACCCAAAGCCGCCAGCCCGGGCACCATCCGCGGCGATTACGCGCATATCAGCTTCAGCCATGCTGATAAAGAGAATATCGGTACGCCAAATATCATCCATGCTTCCGGTGACGAGAAGGAAGCTGAGGCAGAAGTAGCCCACTGGTTCTCAGAAGCCGAGCTGTTTGACTACGAAACCGTGTACGAGACGTACACTTTAGCCCGTTCCCGCAAAAAGAAATAACAAACAAAAAGCCCCTCGGCAGGGGGGTTCTTTGTTTGGTACAGCATACTAGAGCAGGTTAGGTCATTGCTCCTTGCTTACCATGGATTAACTGCTCTATAAATGCCGCTCTGGTAACCCATAAACTGCAGCTTAGTTTGTGGTGACTAATACAACCTGTGGTACATTTTGAAAGTCTTTGTCAAATGTCAACAGTGGCATCGACAAATGCATACATTCAGCAGCAATCCATAAGTCATTTGGAGAGACTGGCGTGCCATGGCTACGCAAGTAACTATATATTTGGATGTAGAAAGGAATAACTTCTGGTGGCAATCCGGGACTGATTGTAACGTTAGTGTCTTTCAAAAAAGCCTCCAGGATCCCTCTATTTTTAGCAGGGTTATTGCCTGCCGCCACACCAGCCTGAAGCTCAGCTAGTACCGCATAAGGGATGTAGAGTTCATCGCTGGGTAAGTCATCTACTTGGCCGCGTAGCAATGCGCTGACGACATTTGTATCAACAGCTATCACTACTGTGTGTCTTTCCACATTGCCGGGTCAATCTTTTCAAAGTCATCCAGTACGGACTGATTAAGAGCACCTGGCTCTAAGGTGCCTCTGTAGCGTTTCCAAGTTATTGTACTTTTTTTCGTTGATTCTCCAACTTTAGCCCGTAATGTCTCGAGCACTAGGTCATTAATACTCATTGATTTAAGTTTTGCGAGCTTATCAATTCGCCGCTTAAGCAGTGGGTCGACATTTCTAACGGTGATCTGAGCATTTTTCATATGTACATCATAGCAAGCCTACTCCTTAATGTCAATGACATCATAATGACATTGTGTAGCACGATGAGACTGCAATTGCCACTAGCAATTCTCGTCTACGACTTTAGCATTGTAGAGCCAAAACACAGTCAAATTAACCACGAAAAAGACCAGGCACAAGACCTGGTCACTTTCGTGGTGCCCCCGCCAGGATTATAACCTCAGGCCGGGCCGCACGATGCGGCTCGGCTTCAGTATATAGCCGTTTGGCCGGAAAACTAACCGGCCAAACCGTTATCGAACCTAAGTAGGCAAATCTGCCCGCGAGCAGCCAAACAAAAGGCCCAGGCAGTGACCTGGGCTTTTTGCTTGGTGCCCCCACCAGGATTCGAACCTAGAGCTTCTCCTTAGGACGGAGCTATTTTATCCATTGAACTATGGGGGCTCGTCGAGGTGTAGTGGTTTGTCTGCCAAATTGCTGACAAAACGAATTTGCCCATCAATTCTTGCAAACAAACCAAGCCCTCTTCTCTCAAAATCCCAAACTGCCGGACATAGCTGCTTGGTTTGGTACTTTGGATAAAGCCATTCTATCACTTCTAAACTAAAACCTATATCCTAGGTACAAACCCTTATGCCTAGACCTTAGGCAAGAGAACGAACCCAAGACTGATTTACTAAAAAAAATGACAAACGGTATGAAATGTCATAACATTACACTGTGAAGTATTTTGATTGGGACCAACTTAAAAACCTCAAGCTTAAAGCCGAACGCTCGGTATCATTTGAAGACATTTTGACAGCTATCGAGGAGGGCAGGATACTGGCAAATAGCATGCACCCCAACAAGGCACGTTATCAGAACCAAAGGGTACTAGTTGTAGAGGTAGAAGACTACGCATATCTTGTACCGTATGTAGAAGATGGCGAAAAAATATTTTTGAAAACCATCATACCCAGCCGCCGGTCAACCAAAAAGTATTTAAGAGGAGAAAACCAATGAAAGATTATGATTTAGACAAAGACGAACAAGCACTGTTGCAAGATTTCGAAACAGGAGAATTCGTAGCTGCCCCTAATTTCGCGGCCGAGAAAGCACGGCTACAGAAAATTGCCAAAAATACACTCAATAAAACCAGGAATATTAATATACGCCTCTCCGAACGGGACCTATACAAGCTGAAGGCTAAAGCCATAGAAGAGGGGATCCCTTACCAGACCCTGGCTGCATCTATACTCCATAAGTCGGCCGCAAAGTAACCGCAACCATAACCCATCGCCTATAACCTTAGAACCTCTGGTACAATACACTTATGGTAAAAGACGGTAGCGAGCCGGTCCGCTATTTTAAAGAACAATTCGATGACGAAGAGGTCTTGCTGGTATTCCGCAAACACCCCATTGTCATGCGCAAAGGGCTTATCTTTGCCTCCATCGGGATATTGATGCCCATGCTCTACGTCTTGGCCCTAACATTTGTCTACGCCGATAATCCCGAAAAGTTTCCGGGCATGAATTCGTTTTTTGCAAGCGTGGGCATGGGGGTAGTCCTAGCGGCGGTTGCTTTTTTGCCGTTTTGGATAAGCTGGTTTTACAGCGTCTATATCGTTACGGACCAGCGGCTTATACAGATAACGCAAAAGGGATTATTCCACCGCAGCATGGTGGCCCTGGGCCTTAACCAGATACAGATGGTCAATTATGAAATAGGCGGTTTCGAGCAGACAGTCCTGGGATTTGGTACAATAATGATACAGACTTTTGTGGGCAGCCTGACTATCCACCACGTCCATCAGCCAGCTAAAACTCAGAAAGAACTGCTACATATATTACGAGACCAGGGGATTGACGCGGCTGCGATGCCGGTAGCCGGAAATACCGCCCCGGACGGATTTGCAGAGGAATAAGGATGTATCCCGTTAGAAAACCAAATAATGACCATGAGTAAATTTACGACCGAATCCAGCCCAGTACTTCAACCGTACAGTGTAAGAGTAAGGTATAGTGGTTTCTAACGGGATGAAGAAACACCTGAACAAGCTCAAGCAGACCGCCAAAAAGCCGCTGGCCAGGCTGCGCAAGAACAATCCTGACGCCGTAGCAACGGCAAAGGTACCCTACATAACCAACGATACCATCGCCGAGCACCGCGAAGAGGTTTTGTCGGGCGCGCGCAAGTATATTTACCCGCTGCAGCATTCCAAGCGCAGGATCATATGGCTGTCTTCGATTGTGTTTGGCGTTACGCTGGTGTTCTTTGGGGTTTATTCGTTGCTGGGGCTGTACCGCTTCCAGAATACCTCTACATTCATGTACCGCATAACCCAGATTGTGCCGTTTCCGGTGGCCCGCGCAGAAGGCCGGTTTGTGTCATACGAGAATTATCTGTTTGAACTGCGCCACTACATGCATTATTACGAGACCCAGCAGAAGCTGAGCTTTGACACCGAAGAAGGCAAGACGGATCTGGATGAATACAAGAAACAGGCCATGCAGCAAGTGATAGACGATGCCTACATAAAGCACCTGGCTGACAAGAATAACGTTAGTGTCAGTAACCAAGAGGTAGACCAGGAGATTGCCATCGTACGCGAGCAAAACCGCCTGGGTACCTCAGACCAGGTGTTCGAAGACGTCCTGCGTGATTTCTGGGGCTGGTCAGTCAATGATTTCCGGCGCTCGCTGCGCGGCCAGCTGCTGGCCCGCAAGGTTGTCAGCAAACTTGATACAGAGGCGCATACCCGGGCCGGAGCCGCCCTGGCGGAGCTCAAGGCCGGAGCGGACTTTGCAGAGCTTGCCAAAAAGTACTCGGACGATGAAGGCACGCGTGATGCAGGCGGGGATTACGGCGCGGCTATAGACAAGTCCAACCGTGATATTGCCGCCAAGGTGACAGACAGGATCTTTAGCCAGCAGGCAGGGCAGTATTCAGAGATCATTGATACGGGTTACTCGCTCGAGATAGTTAAGACGCTTGCATTCGAGGCCGATAAAGCCCGTGCCGCCCACATCCAGATAGTCCTAAAAGACATAGATGAGCGCCTCGCGCCGCTTAAAGAGCAGTCCCCGGCTTCGCTGTTCTTGAAGCTGTAAATAAAAATACCCCATAAGCTGGGGTACTTTTACTGGCGGGCCAAGGCCGGATGCCGTCTGTCGGCCGGCCTTGCTACATACCTTCAAGGACTGGCAAGGTCGGCGCAGCCGTATAATTTTGCTGACCGCAAAATTAGCGAACACGGTGCGCCGGTTCGAATCTGCCGGTTTGTCGGCAGTAATAAAAAACACCCCTCATGGGGGTGATTTTATTTACTACTGGCGGGCCCGACCGGATTCGAACCGGCGATCTCCTCCGTGACAGGGAGGCATGTTAGGCCTCTACACCACGAGCCCTCGTCACTGTGTGATGGTTGGATAATCACACTGCCGACTAGTCTTGTTTGCTCGGCACTGTTGATTATCCCACCAAGCCAGTTCCTCTCAAAAATCCAAACAGCAGGCAAGCTGCTTGGTTTGGCTTTTTGGAAAGCTGCAAAGACCCGAACATCTTATCAAATTATATCTGTTTATGCAATGCTCTTCATCTGTTAAAATAGCATTGTGCAAGACCAAATTCGAGAGAGTATTCTCGAATTTGAGAGGAAAGGGCTTGGTTGAGTCACGAGTTTTGCCAGGAAGTTCATTTTGCTGGCAAAATGGTGGCACAACCACTACACCTTGACGTGCCACCTTAGCTCAGCTGGCTAGAGCATCGGTATCGTAAACCGGGGGTCTGGGGTTCGAATCCCCAAGGTGGCTCCACGTCGAAGCGTAATAGTCTGATTGCAAAGCCGCCAACAAAATAAATTTGCTTGGCAACTCTTGCAATCAGACCAAGTCTTCTCCTTTCGCTCGGCAAACAGCGGACAAGCCGCTTGGTTTGCCTCGCGCGGGTATAGTTAAGTGGCAGAATGTGACCTTCCCAAGGTTGAGATGCGGGTTCGATTCCCGCTACCCGCACCACGTCGCAAGTCTAAGTACGTCCCGCAGCATTTCAGCGAACGAGTAGCTGAAATCCTAGCGGGACGTACTATAGCTCACTCCTCGCCATTCCGAGAATCCTCTCTCGGAATGGGTCAAACCTCCTCGCTTCAGGCCATTTTGTCGGGTATAACGACGCTAAAGCATCGTTGAAACGTGCCTTCCCTCGGAAATAAGAGCAAGCTCTTATTTCTCTCATCTCGTTGCGGTATAGCAGATAAATCTGCTGAAACGCGCGCTTGTTCGGAAATAAGTGTAAACACTTATTTCACTCACTCACTTGCGTTATAACAAGCCTAAAGGCTGTTGAACCGCTGCCTCATTCGGAAATAAGTGCAAGCTCTTATTTCTCTCATCTCGTTGCGGTATAGCAGATAAATCTACTGAAACGCGCGCTTATTCGGAAATAAGTGTAAACACTTATTTCACTCACTCACTTGCGTTATAATAAACAGAACACATTATGACTATTCCCAGCCGTTATTTTCATAACCGTTCCATCTTGCTGCTCTTGATTATCAACAGTGTATTGGTGCTGTTAGGCTCGCTGCTTATCCTGTTCCGGCTTGATTCGAACACCACCACTAACTACATCATCGAATACCGCGCCAATCTGGGCATTGCCGAATACGAGATTGGTTCGGCGCTGGATATGGCAGGCTTTGTCTTCTTTTTGCTCATCAACTTTGCGATTTGTGTGTTCATCTCACTGCGCGCGTTCGTAGCCCGCAAGCACGTAGCCGTTATGATACTGGCTGTCAGCGCGCTTTTGAGCCTGCTTACCATTATCGTCAGCTTAGCCTTGCTGGGGCTCAGGTGATGAAGAGCATCGAGATACCGTACAACCAGGACAAAGACAAATGGTATCGTTTCTGGGAGATAGTGCCAGGCTTTTTAAGCTGGACTATCTTGCTGCTGCCGTTCATCCTGAGCATATTCAATCCGGTACTCTTTACCATTTTTATTATCGCCTACCTGATAATGTGGTTCTTCAAAGGCCTTGGCATGAGCCTGCGCTCGGTGCAGGGCTACCGGATGCTTACCAGGCAGTCGTCGCTTAATTGGCAGCTGCTGATTGATGATCTTGAGGCAGGCGAGGCCACCCATCCGCATGGCAAAAACCCCAAATGGCATATGCGCAACCTCAAACGGCTTACAGAGTACCCGCTGTTCTGTAAGCCCAGCGAGGTGTACCACGCCATCATCATTGCCACCTATAACGAAGGCCGTGACACCCTGGAGCCCACCATCCAGTCCGTCCTGGCCGCTTATTATGATATGAGCAAGGTCATTCTGGTCCTGGCGTTCGAGGAACGGGGCGGGGCAGAGGTAGAGGCCCAAGCCAAGCAGTTAATGAAGGACTACGGGGACAAGTTTATGCATGCTATGGCGGTTCGCCACCCGGCTGATATAGAGGGCGAGGTCATAGGCAAGGGCGGCAACATTACTTTTGCCGGCCGCGAACTGCAGAAGTACCTAAAAACAGCCAAGATCGACCCCGAAAAGACGGTTGTCACCACCCTGGACGCCGACAACCGCCCGCACCATTCCTATCTGCTGGCGCTAACCTACACGTTTTGCAGTACCGATGATCCGCGCTATGTCTCTTACCAGCCGATCCCGCTGTTTTTGAACAACATCTGGGACGCTCCCAGCCCTATGCGCGTTATCGCCACCGGTAATTCGTTTTGGAATATTGTGCTCTCTCTGCGCCCGCACATGCTGCGCAACTTTAGCAGTCATGCCCAGAGCATGGCGGCGCTGATTGATACCGATTTTTGGAGTGTGCGCACCATCGTGGAAGACGGCCACCAGTACTGGCGCACTTACTTCAGGTACGATGGTAAGCACGATGTCTACCCGATATTTACACCTATCTACCAGGATGCCGTGCTGGCAAGTACCTACCGCAAGACGCTGAAAGCACAGTTTGTCCAGATACGCCGCTGGGCCTGGGGCGCCAGCGATGTAGCCTATGTCGCCACCAAAGGCTTTAGAAGGGACAGCAAAGTATCCAGGATAGATCATCTGATGAAGCTTGGCCGTCTGCTCGAGGGTCATGTGTCCTGGGCGACCGCATCATTGCTAATCTTGGTGGCACCGCTTATACCGCAAGTCGTAAATCCTGAAAACTTCGTGGCTAACCAGCTGCCGCGCCTGGCCAGCACCATCCAGACCATAGCCCTCAGCGGCATATTTGTCAGCTTGCTGCTAAGCCTAAAATTCCTGCCGCCGCGGCCCCAGCGTTACAAGAGCCACCGCACCATCCTAATGGTGCTGCAGTGGGGGCTGCTGCCGGTTACGACACTTTTTTACAACACTGCGGCCGCCATTTATTCGCAAACCCGTTTGATGTTTGGCAGGTATCTTGGTAAATTTGACGTGACCGAAAAAGCGGTCAAGAAATAGGGGGGTTAAATATGGCAAAACGCGAACTCACACTTAACCGGAGCATAGGCTACAGCCTGGCGATCTTAGGTATCACCGGCTTCATAGCGGCCCTAACACTGGCTATCGAGAAGATAGAGCTTATCTCTAACCCCAGCTATACGCCGTCTTGCAATTTCAGCCCGCTGCTTAGCTGCGGCTCGGTTATGAACACGCCGCAGGCAGAGGTTTTTGGTTTCCCGAACCCGCTTATCGGCATTGCCAGCTTTGCAATTATTACAACAATAGGCATGGCCATCTTGTCTGGCGCAAAGTTCAAACGCTGGTTCTGGCTGGGCCTGCAGGCCGGCACCGTCTTTGGCGTCAGCTTTATCAGCTGGTTGTATTACCAAAGCGTGTTTAACATCGGCGCGCTCTGCCCGTACTGTATGGTTGTCTGGAGCGTGACCATCCCGATCTTCTGGTATACGACCCTGTACAACATCAGCGAGGGCCATATCAGGCTAAAGGGCGCCGCAGCCCGGGCAGGTGATTTCATGAGACGGCACCACGGCGACATCCTGTTTATCTGGTTTGCCGCGGGGTTATCCATCATTTTGCTGCGCTTCTGGTACTACTGGTCTACGTTACTTAGCTAATGAGACAACCATTCGCGGCCCCAGCCTGGCTTCACCAGGTGGGGACCCTCCGGATAGGTTTTCTCATAGCCAGCTGAAGCTGGCTTCTCTTTCCAAAAAAGCAGATAAAAATGAGGCAGAGCTAAGCCCTGACCTCATTTTTGCTATTTGATCGCCGATTGGTGGTAGGCCTTGTACGAATGGGCGGCTAGGGGGTCGTAGCGTTTCAGGACCGCGTAGCTAGTCTTAGCCACTAGTTCAATCTGCAGAACACCATCAGGGGCTTTTTTGCCCATAAGTAATCTGCCTAAGACGGTGCTGGCAAGCTCGCTGGCGCTGACAATAGCGTCTTTGCGGTGGCCCAGGGCGCGGTGCAAGCTCAAAAACAGCTTGTCGCGCCGGAACGGATACAGCTTGCCCCGCAGTCCCTCTACCATCAGCGCGCTGTCATAATCTGGCAGTTCAAGGGTAGTAAATTGTGCGACACACGCCAGGCAGCGCCGCCGCCGCCAGACAGACGGCGTACGGGCCTTTGCGCGCGAATTGTAAACACCGGTATCATTGCTGCAATAAATACAAACCATGACTACATATTGTCATAAAGCTGTAAAAAAACCTAGTGGAAAAGTGAGTAAAAAGAGGGGAAAACAAAAACCGCCGGGTATTTCCGGCGGTTGTTTGATGCCACCTCTCTTGAGCTTTACAGCTGCGTGTAAGGCTCAAGTGTTAATGCGCGTCTATCACGGGCCTAGGCCGGCGCAGGCGCTGCTTGACCGGCTTTATGCCAAGCAATTCTTCATAGAAGAGCTTGAAGCCATCAAGCGTGGTTGGTTGAGAATTTCTCACCCAATACTCCTGATTAACACGCTTATGGTAACATGAAACAGGCAAAAAGTCAATGATTATGCTATTTTTACACCATGGTGAGCGAAAAACAATTGGACTGTTTGTCTGAGGCTGTAAAAAAAACGTAGTATACTTAACACCTGTGAGTAATGCAAAAAATACAATTGTGACCCTGTTGGCATATGAACTTACAGGGCCAGAGCGTGCTAGTTTGGAGCGAAAGAATCGAATTGTGAGAAGGTGTAGTAACTACTACGTTGCCAAGCAATTCGGTTACTTGCAGCCCAAAATAGCCGCTATGGGCTGTGAGGGCATATGTTAACTGGGTTACTTACAGAGGTGGCCAAAAACCAGGACGGTAGCCGTGTGGGTGTGCTTCATACGCGTCGTGGAGACGTGCAAACACCTACTTTTATGCCGGACGGCACCAGAGGTGTGGTGAAGAGCCTGCTGCCAGAACAAGTGGCGGCCTCGGGCGTACAAGTGGTGCTGGCTAACACTTATCATTTGCACCTGCAGCCGGGCGAGGAAGTAGTGCGGTCTTTGGGCGGCGTGCACGGCTTTGGCAAATGGCAGGGGCCCATCCTGACTGATTCTGGCGGTTTCCAGGTATTCAGCCTAAGCAAGCTGCGCAAGATTACCGAAGAAGGCGTAACCTTCAAGCATCCCGTAACCGGCGAGATGCGCATGATAACACCCGAGAGTTCCATCCGGGTACAGCTGGCCCTGGGCGCGGACATGATAGTGGCCTTCGACCACCTGACCGGCCTGGACGAGAAGGAGCGGGCTAATACGCTAGAGGCCTTTGAGCGCACCCACCGTTGGCTGGAGCGCTGCATAGCCGAATTCAAGCGTTTGACTGATGATATCGCCCCCGAAGACCGGCCGATTCTGTTTGGAGTGGTTCAGGGCGGATTAGATAAGGAATTGCGCAAAAAATCCTTAGAATTTGTTCAAAACACTGAAGCCGGCGGCATTGCCATCGGCGGCCTATCGGTTGGCGAGACCAAGGAAGAGATGTATAAAATCCTTGAATATCTGGAGCCTCTGTATGACGATTCTGGTCGCCCGCGGTTCTTATTAGGGGTAGGCGATCCGCCTGACCTGCGCTACGCCATAGAGCACGGCATTGACATGCTGGACTGCGTGCTGCCGACCCGCAATGCCCGCCACGCTACGGTATGGGTAGAGGGTGATAAGAAGATACACCTTACGAATGCTAAGTACACTGAAGACCCTAGTCCTATTATGAAAGGCTGTGACTGTTATACCTGTGCCAGCGGCTACTCACGGGGCTTCCTTAGGCATCAGTTCAAGGTAGGCGAGCCTTTGGCCGGGTCTTTAGCTAGTATCCATAATCTCCGCTACCTGACACGCATCTGTGAAGGCTACAGAAGGGCATAATGTCGATGAGCAGCAATAAATTCGGCATCCCAGAGAGTCAAATGCAGAAAATCAGACGAAGAGATATGAGTTGTGCCTACTGTCATAAGCAGATGATTTATCCTTGCGTCGGAGAAAATAAACGCGATTGGGCGACCATCGAACATCTTAATTCTGACGGACCATTCTACTGGGCGACAGGATTGAAAATCGAAGACATAGTCGTATGCTGCGGAAGCTGCAATTCAAGCAGAGGGGCGAAGCCTGTGCCGGAATGGTTTAGCTCTTCGTACTGCGAAAGTAGGGGCATAAACTCAAAAACGGTAGCAGATCCAGTGAGGCAATATTTGAGGCGAAAAAAGATAACGAATGTAAACACGGCCTAGTAGCTGGATTCTTAATTTGGTGGGCGATATAGGATTCGAACCTATCACCTCCACAACGTCAATGTGGCGCTCTAGCCAAATGAGCTAATCGCCCGTAAATCACGGGTCAGGCATTAATATACATTACCTACCCCTGATAATCAAGTCTTAGACCTCCTAATAACAGGGGTGATTATAATAGCGAACAAACTGTCGCAATTTTGCAAATTGCGGTAAAAGCAAAAACATAAACAAAAATATCACCGCGAATATAATCTGTTAAAAACTAGATATCCACATTATCCACAGGGCGGGGGCTTTTTCCGGCAAAAAATGTAAGAATAAGTACTAGCATTATGCTGCTAGTACGCGTATAGTAGCCTGCAGGTGAGGTTGAGGAGCACTGGTGTGCTACAATACACACCGAGCAATGAGGTGAACCAACCAATCACCGAGCTCCGTCGGCAGGCCAGTGCGTACGAAACGCAGGGGGTCACAAGCCCCGTACTTGATACGGGGGAAGTCCGGTGGAACCGTCCTTTATCTTCTTACTGTCCAGGTTTTATTAGTCCGCTGTACTGCGGATGCACCTTATCGGCAGATGGTATGAGGATACAGGTCCCGAGACGCATTAGGGCATGTTTGAATGTATTTGCGAGAGCATTCAAATTGCCGCTACTAATGCGTCTCTTTTTTATTTATATAAGGAGGTAACAATGGAGCAATCAGATGACAGAAAAAGCTCTGCAGCTGAGCGGGAAATCGGTGCGGACGCGAGTAGCGGAGCTAGCCGTACCGAGAATACCGCTAGCGAGCAACGCAGTGTCCAAGCCGGTTTATCGCCAGAAGCCTCTTCGTCAGGCCAAGCTGAGCCTGTGGTGGAAAGAGGCAGTGCAGAGTTTTTGCATGCTATGCGGCACTCTATGGCGCACATCATGGCAGCCGCCATCAAACGTCTCTGGCCAGAGACGAAGTTTGGCGTGGGCCCCGTGGTAGAGAACGGGTTTTACTATGATGTCGATATTTCTGGCGGAGCCAAGCTATCAGAGGACGATTTTGAGAAGATAGAAGCCGGGATGCGGGCGGTAATCAGCGCTAACCAACCCTTTGAACGTAGCTATAAACAGATAGACGAGGCCATCGCCTGGGCCAAAGAAGGCGGCCAGCCGTACAAGCAAGAGCTGCTTAATGATCTTAAGCGGGCTGGCACCACCGTGGCTAGCGATCTGAGCGCGGATGAAATGGGTACGATAGCCGAAGGCGAAGCAGCGCTGGATCAGGTATCCTTTTACACCAATGGCGAATTTACCGATTTGTGCCGCGGCCCGCATGTAAAAACCACTGGAAACGCCGGGGCTTTTAAGCTAATGCGCGTAGCGGGTGCCTACTGGCGCGGCAAGGATAATAACCCGCAGATGCAGCGAATCTACGGCGTTGCCTTTGCCAGCGATAAGGAGCTGCGCACCCACCTGAACATGCTCGAAGAAGCCAAGAAGCGCGATCACCGTAAGCTTGGTGCCGAGCTGGACTTGTTTACGTTCTCAGATTTGGTGGGCTCTGGTTTGCCGCTGTACACGCCCCGGGGTACAGTTATCCGGGACGGGCTTATCAAATTCTCAGAGTCCGTACGCGAAGAAATCGGCTTTGAGAAGGTTTGGTCGCCCCATATCACCAAAAAAGAGCTGTACGAAGTGTCGGGCCACTGGGACAAGTTTGGCTCGGAACTATTTCTGGTAACCAGCCAGGAGACGGATGACCAGCTGGTGATGAAGCCGATGAATTGCCCGCACCACGCCCAGATATATGCCGCCCGCCCCCGCAGTTACCGCGATCTGCCCATAAAATATATGGAAACCACTACCAACTACCGTGATGAAAAGAGCGGCGAGCTCCATGGACTGTCGCGCGTACGATCGCTATCCCAGGACGATAGCCACACCTACTGCCGTCCGGACCAAGTAGACCAGATATTTGACGCCCTGATAGAAAAAATCCGCGAATTTTATTCGGCTATCAATATGAGCTTGCGCTTGCGGCTGAGCCTTAGGGATGATTCAGACGCCTATCTTGGACCGCAAGAGCTGTGGGACTTTGGCCAGACAAAACTAGGCGAGATTGCCAAGCGTAACGGCCTGGAATATTACGCCGAAGCAGGTGAGGCGGCCTTTTATGGCCCCAAGCTGGATTTCATGGCAACCGATGCTATCGGCCGCGTCTGGCAGGTGGCGACCGTGCAGTTTGACTTTGTGCAGCCGGAACGCTTTGCTCTGGAATACACCGATGATAAGGGTGAGAAACAACGGCCTATCATGATCCACTGTGCGATCATGGGCAGTTTTGACAGGTTTTTCTCGGTCTTTATCGAGCACACGGCTGGCCGGTTTCCGGTTTGGCTGGCGCCAGAACAAATACGCCTCATTACCGTAAACCAAGAAGAATCAACCGTAAATTTTGCGAACAAACTGGCAGACGATGCCAAGCAGCTAGGGCTGCGTGTACGCTTGGACAACAGTAATGAATCGGTAGGCAAGAAGATCCGTGACGCCGAAGTCTGGAAGGTGCCTTACACGGTAGTCATCGGTGAAAAGGAGCTGGCATCATTAAGCGTAGTACCCCGCATACGCAAGGACATGGAGGTGCAACCCAGCGGGCCGGTAGCCCTGGATAATTTTTTGCAATCTGTCGCTAACGAAGCTAATTCAAAGGTAACCAAATCATCACTATGAAATTGAAATCACTCAAGAAACTCAATCGTTACAACAAAGCCGCGCTTGGCTGTGTTGCTGGCTTATTTTTGCTAATCATAGGGCAGCTGGTTTTCGTATTGCTGCCTATATATAGTATTGACGGCACTAACTCCGTAAATGCAGATGCTGTCCTGGACAGAGTTGAGCTGCTCTCTAAGGTGCTAAGTGCCTTGATGGTGCTTGTTGCAATCGCAAGCATAGTCCTGGCGGTAAAGGGATCGCGGGTCAGTAAAAAGCCGGCACATGACAGCCAGTAACCAGTTTGCCGGGCGCGTGCGCGTGCTGGTATCCCAGATACCAAAGGGGCGGGTAATGACCTATGGTCAGATTGCCGCGCTTTGCGGCAATGCGCGGGCTTCCCGCGTCGTGGGCGGCATCGCGCACTTTGGTGATCCATCCTTACCTTGGCAGCGTGTCGTCAATAAAAAAGGCGGCCTGGCCGCCGGATATTATGGCGGGCGTGAGGGTCACAAGCACGACCTGGAGGCCGAAGACATTAAAGTTTTCGGTAACCAAGACGATTACTATGTTAAAGTAGACGAACTTCTATGGAATCCCCACTTGTAGTCATCGTAGGCCCTACTGCCAGTGGCAAGAGCGCGTTGGCTATGGAAATTGCACGCAGTATAAGAGACAGAG
This sequence comes from Saccharimonadales bacterium (SeqCode), assembly GCA_049292975.1. Classification (GTDB taxonomy): domain Bacteria; phylum Patescibacteriota; class Saccharimonadia; order Saccharimonadales; family JACDBH01; genus JBGSWE01. The sequence goes on from JBATRZ010000002.1 coordinate 24,671, forward strand.
CGGCGCTCAGGCTTGAGGCAGTTCCGGCTCGACAGCGCGACTCGCAAGCAAGTCGTACAAGCGGTACGCTGAAGCGCGACTCGCAAACTGGCGGGCCGGAAATGTCCAAGAAGCCAGCAGGGTCATCTGCTCTGCAGATTGGCAAGCTGGCTGGCCTTAGCGGCGCAGAGATTATCTGCGCAGATTCACGCACAATATATAGAGGCATGGATATCGGCACAGCCAAGCCTAGCCAAGCAGAACAAGCTGAAATCCCACATAACGTACTAGATGTAATCAAGCCAAGCGAGCATTTTACCGCTGCCGAATTTAAGCGCCAAGCGCTTGAGGCGATCGAAGATATTACCTCAAGGAATAAGTTGCCAATTATGGCCGGCGGGACAGGCTTATATATAGACGGTGTTATCTTTGATTTTAGCTTCCTGCCTGCTGTTGCACCGCATGAACGGGAGCGTTTGCAACAGATGCCGGTGCAAGAGCTGCAAGCAGAAATTAGCAGACTCGGCCTGCCGCTGCCAGAAAACAGCCAAAACCCCAGGCACCTAATGCGTGTGCTCGAGACTAACGGGACGGTGCCTGTTAAAAAAGGGCTGCGCACCAATACGCTTGTCATAGGTATAGATATAGACAGGGAAACAGTACGGGAACGGATAGTGAAGCGGGTAGATGCGATGGTGCAGGCAGGATTTGAAACAGAAGTGCAGACTCTCCATAAGTTGTACGGCCGAGATGCTCCAGGACTGTTAGCTCCCGGGTATAAGGCATTCGGAGACTATGCAGCAGGGAGGCTGGGCCTGGATGAGGCCAAACAGCGTTTTATAGATGCCGACTGCCAACTTGCCAAACGCCAGCGCACCTGGTTTAGGCGCAACCCCCATATAAAATGGATAAAAAGTAGTTCTGAAGCCCTTAAATTAGTACAGACTTTTTTACAACAAAACACGGCAAAATAGACCAATTTACCCCTTGTTTGAACAAAACCATGATAAGCTATAATTATGGTCGAGCAACTTTTTGGAGTTAATGTAGCTAGGGGAGAGCAGCCCGAGCTCGGATTTATTCCGAGCCCGGCGCGCTAAGGAGGGGATATTCCCCTCTCAAGGATTAATTATGGTCGAGCAACTTTTTGGGAGTAAAACACGGGTAAAGCTGCTTAAGCTATTCTACAGTAACCCTAACCGCTCATTTTATGTGCGCGAGATAACACGCAAGATCGATGAGCAGATTAACTCTGTCCGCCGCGAGCTATCCAACCTGCTCAGCATCGGCATAATTGCTTCAGACACCACTAACAACCGGTTGTATTACGAAGTGAACCAGGGTTATGAATACTATCAGCCCCTGTCGGTTATCTTTGGCGGGGCAGAGATGGTTATGGAGACGGGCGAAGCGGCAGCAGCGGTAGCGCCGCCAAAGAAACAGGTAGATCCTGAGACCGCCGAACTTACGGCACTTGGCAACGTTGAAGCGGTTATATACACCGGCCAGTTCACGCGTGATGAGTCCAGCGGTATCGATATGCTGATTGTTGGAGACGTCAATCAGACCAAGCTAAGCAAATTTATGGCCGCCTTAGAAGAAAAAGAGAAAAAGGACATCCGCTATGTCGTGATGACGCCGGATGAATTTGCTTATCGCCGCCAGGTCAAGGACCGGTTTATAACCACTGTCCTGAACGCTAAAAAGCAGGTCGCGATTGATAAAAAGCAGATAACTGAAGAGGAGTAAACAAGAGTGGAGTTCCAATACTACGGAGGCAACTGCGTCGTTATAACAACCAAGAAGGCTGCTATCGTGATAGATGACAACCTGGCGGCTTTGGGCCTTAAATCCATTACCAAACCAGACAACATCGCATTGTTTACTACTTTGCCGGAGGTTGCCAGCCCAGCCCGGCTAACCATAGCTGATCCGGGGGAGTACGAGATATCCGAGGTATCCATCTTTGGCATACCAGCCCGTGCCCACACGGATGAGGCAGGGCAACAAACAGCTACTGTATATAAGATCCAGCATGATGACCTGCGCGTAGCGGTGGTTGGCCATATACACCCCGACCTATCAGAAGATCATCTCGAGGAAATCGGTGCCGTTGATATCCTTATTGTTCCGGTGGGCGGTAACGGCTATACCCTTGATGCCGCGGGTGCCATGCAGATTGTCAAAAAGATAGAGCCAAAGATTGTTATTCCGGTCCATTATGAGGATGCGAAGCTTAAGTATGAAGTGCCCCAGCAGCCGCTTAGCGAAGCGCTGAAGGTATTCAGCGTGGAGGCGGCGGAGCCGGTAGGCAAGTTCAAGCCAAAGCCGGCAGACATAGGCGAGACCCTCCGCGTTGTCGTACTAGACCGGCAATAATTACTCATAATAAAAAAACCAGATTACTCTGGTCTTTTTATTATCTGCTACTTTGGGAAGAGCAGCCGTAGCGTCAGGCTCTGCCTGCGCCCCGCGTGAAAACGGGGTCCCCGCAGAACCTGTTCTGTGGGGTGGGGTGAGAAAACCTATTGCGGTGTGGTCCCCACCCGTTCTTTGAACGGGCTGGGGCCGCTAATGGTTTTCTCTATTTTGTGAGCAAGCCCTTCTTCTTCAGCGTGCGGATGGCTTGGGTAGAGAGTTTCATAGTTACTTTCTTGCCATCAACGACGAAGGTCTTGGTCTGCAGGTTCGGCTTCCAGACTTTCTGGGTGTGACGCTGTGAAAAGCTCACATTGTGCCCATACTGCTTGCCTTTGCCGGTTAAATCACAGCGTTGCATACCTTTGTCCTTTTATATTAACTCTTATCCTTTGCTGGCAAAGGACGATTCAGTGATTAATTGTATCTGTTTTTACACCTCTCGTCAAGGGGTGAGCGTGCGCACTTAGCCAAGTGCATATATACTTGGGTGGTATGTTCTTAAATTTTGACGGTACCCAGCTTTTTTACTTCTTCCTGGCTATGCTTATCGGCATGAGCCTGCACGAGGCCATGCACGCCTTTGTAGGCCACTGGCTGGGTGATGATACGGCCAGGCTGGAGGGCAGGCTGACTCTTAACCCGCTGAAGCATATAGATATCTTTACGACAGTGCTTATACCGGTGGTCATGGTTCTGCTGCGGCTGCCGCCTATCTTTGCCGCCAAACCGGTTCCGTTCAATTCTGCCCGCGTAAAATATGACGAGTTCGGCGCCGCGCTCATCGGCGTTTCGGGCCCGCTTACCAACCTTGCTTTAGCCTGTGTGGGCGGTCTGGTGTTTCGCAGCGGCCTGGTGACCTCTAACAGTTTGTCTGATTTCGTTGTAATATTTACTCTTACAAACGTATCACTCTTTGTCTTTAATATGATTCCGTTCCCGCCCCTGGACGGTTCGCGGCTGCTGTATGCCTTTGCCCCCGAGCCGGTGCAGAAATTCATGTTTGCTATCGAGCAGTTCGGCTTGGCAGCTATATTCTTCCTGGTCTTTATCTTGTGGCAGTTCATCGGCCCGGTTATCCTAAGCATTAACCAGGACATCATGTACTTCCTGCTCGGCATTTAAGTCTTTGTACTTGGCACATTCCGGGCGAAAGCCTGCGTCAAAAATCCGCACCGTATGTAGAATACGGCTTGGATTTTGTGCTCGGCTTTCACTCCGGACTGCACTCAAATACAAAAACTTAAAAACTTCATGAAAAGCCTATATAATGTAAGTAGGCTGGGAAGCCAACACTATGATAATCTGAATGCTTATCATACGGGAGCCTAAGATTTGCAGCGTCCGTGGACACTGCGTGCAGGCACCCACCTAGGTTTTAAACACCCAGGTTGTCATCGTTGGTTCCCGGCTTTTATGTTGCCCGAGCCTTTATTTACCAGGGGTAGAAGGGTATAATATCATCGTTTCGGGGTCGCGGAATATGGCCAGCAGAGTTACAATTAAAGTCATCGGGGATTGGCGCAGTTGGTAGCGCGCACGGCTGGGGGTCGTGAGGTCGCAAGTTCGAATCTTGTATCCCCGACCATTTGAAAAACCAGGGCTTTGGGGGTAAGAAATACCAGCGGCGCTAAGTAAGGAACCTTCTCTTGAAAACTTATATTCAAAGACGAAGTTTTTAGGGTCGCGGAACGTGGCCCATAGACCGCGGAGGTTTAAATCCGCTTAGCTTGAGCACAATATAAGTCTCTAGCTAGTTTAGAGCTTTTTATTCTGCCGCCTGCGCCTATAAGCCGTTAAATAGATCGCCGATGTTCACCTTTAGGTGCTTGGCTAGCTTGTTAAGCGTCCCCAATCTTGCCCAGCGTTTGCCTGTTTCAATATAGGCGATTGCTACTACGCTCATACCCGTCATTTCTGCTAGTTGCTGCTGTGTAAACCCCCGGCTTTTCCGGACTTCCGCAACGCGCCTGCCGAAACTCTTCATTAGCTTCTGTTCGTTCATGCAACAAGCGTAGAAATAATAAACAGTTAGTAACATAAACTAACTGTTTATCTTTTGCTTTTTATCGGGTATATTTACTAATAGTACTAAATAGGGAGGTTCTATCATGGGTTGGTTTAAGAAACATAAGATAATAACCGTAATTCTGGCCGTTATCGTCATTGCGGTCATCGCTAGTGCCGCGAGCGGCGGCGGAAATACTAATAACAATTCTGCCGACAGTGGTAGCAGCAGCAACGCCGAAAAGACGTATAAGTTTAATGACCGCGCCGACAAACAACCTAAAGATGTAGAAGTATTGCCCGGCGAGACAGCAACCGTAGGCGGGGTTAAAATGACCCTAAGCGGTGTGGAGTACAAGACCCGGCTAAACGACTTTGAAACCGCCGGCAGCGGCAAGACTTATGTTGTCGCCGACGTTGCACTAGAGAACACCAGCAACGAAACGCAACCGTACAATGTCTTTGACTTCCGTATTCAGACCGCCGGCGGACAGGTGCTGGATGGTGCAATCTCTACTATCCAGACTTTGAGTTCTGGCGACCTAGTAGCCGGCGGTAAGGTTACCGGAAAAATTGTCTTTGAAGTACCGGTAGAGGACGGTCATCAGTACGTTGTTTGGAAGCCAAATGCTTTCAATGCAGACCGTGCAATTATTCAAATTAAGTAGGTGTACTTAATCAGATAAAGAAAAAGGCCCAATCTTAGGGCTTTTTTCTTTATCTGATAAGATGTAGGCATGTGGCAAAAACAAAACAACCAGCTCTACAAGGAATTTGCCTTCAAGGATTTCAATGAGGCCTTTGTGTTCATGAAAGAAATCGCTCTGATTGCTGAGGCGCGTAATCACCACCCGCGTTGGCTCAATGACTGGAATAAGGTGCAGTTCTGGTTGTTCACACACTCAGCCGGCGGGGTAACAGAAAAGGATGAGGCGTTTGCCGATGTTATTGACGGTGTTTATAACCGCGTGATCGGGCTGCGTGCCCAGCTGCCCGCCAAATCCAGGAACACGGCGGAAGTAAAAGTGTTCGCTGACGGCGGTTCCCGGGGCAACCCCGGGCCGTCGGCCGGGGGCTTTGTTATTCTTGATATGGACGATCAGATCCTGCACGAGAGCGGCAAATACCTAGGCATCACCACCAACAACCAGGCCGAGTATCATAGCTTAAAGGGCGGGCTAGAGACGGCGCTCAGGATAGGCGCAAGGAAGGTGCATGTCTATATGGACAGCATGCTGGTGGTAAACCAGATGAAGGGCATATACAAGGTTAAGAACCGCGACTTGTGGCCCATACACGAAGCCATCAAGAAGCTGGTTCCCGAATTTAAAGAAGTAAGCTTTACCCATGTACCGCGCGAATACAACAAGCTGGCTGACAGCATGGTAAACAAAACGCTAGATTCCCAAAAAGATGCCTGAAAAGCAAAACCGCCTCCGGTAGGGAAGCGGTCTTGTTAATCTAAGCCAGATAATCCGTAAGCCGGGTTCTGTTTTAGCTAATCATCTATCTAGATCTATGATTGCTCATAGATTCGAGCGGATTGTTTACGACTCATCCCGGCGGGTAACCTTGGTGGGACTCGTCACCTTGCAGCGTACTGGGTTTACCTTCGCTCCATGTCACCATGGGGCGCTGTGGGCTCTTACCCCACTCGTTTCACCTTAGCTCTGTAAACAGGGCTGTTTCGTTTCTGTGGCACTTTCCCTGAGGTTGCCCTCGGTTGCCGTTAGCAACAGTACTTACCCTACGCTGCCCGGACTTTCCTCGTGCAAGCACGCGATTAGCCGAAGATCTGGCCCTAACAGTATACCCTAAGGAAGTTAATCAATAAAATAACACCTCGGGTAAGGGGTGTTATTCGTGATTGGGCTACCCGGTCTTATTCCGCCGCTTTTACAACGGCTTCAAAAGCCTTAGGCTCAGATACAGCCAGTTCAGCCAATACCTTGCGGTCAAGTGTAATGTTAGCCTTCTTAAGGCCGGCTATCAGCTTGCTGTAGGTTGTACCGTTAAGCCGGGCGGCCGCGTTGATGCGGGCGTTCCATAGTTCACGGAACGTGCGCTTCTTGTTGCGGCGGTCACGGTAAGCATGCTGCAGGCTTTTAACGACGGCTTGGCGGCCGCGCTTAACACTTGAGCGGTTAGGGCGGGTCATGCCCTTGGTCGCCCGGCGGATCTTATTGTGCCGCTGGTGGGAGGTTACACCTCTTTTAACGCGCATATTATTTAAATTCCTTGCTTATTAATTGCTAATGGTTAATGGCTAATCGCTCATCGGGTTGGCTGGGCCAACCCTAGGCTCCTAGTTTCAGTTTTATGTTCTTGGCTTGCTTGCCGGTGACGGCTTCGAGGCCGGCATAGGTACGCTTGCGGCTTGCGCTCTTCTTGGCCAGCAGGTGGTTGCCGCTTGCATGACGGCGCAGGACCTTGCCGTTATTGGTAACGCGGATGCGCTTCTTGGTGCCGCTATGAGTTTTTAGCTTGGGCATTTTATCCTCCGAAACTTTCTATCACTATCATAATTTTACCTTATTTATCCGCTCTAGTTTCTGCCAGGGGCGATTCCTTAGAAAGTTTGGCGGATGGATTACTCCTTATCACGAATATTAGCTGCTTGCCGTTCAGTTGAGGTTGCTGATCAACGGCGATTGTCCCGTTAAAGCTCTCGATCACCCGGTCTGCCAGCTTGAAACCGATGTCGCGGTGGGCATTCTCACGCCCGCGGTAAACGATAGCTATCTTGACCTTATGACCTTCTGTAAGAAAGTCGGTAATCTTGCGCAGCTTGACGCCTAGATCGTGGTCGCTGATCTTGAGTCCGAAACGCATCTGTTTGACTTCCAGGGCTTTGGCGTTGCGCTTGTTCTTCTGCAGCTGCTTGGTACGCTGGTAGTTGTACTTGCCCCAATCGACGATCTTGACCACAGGCGGCCGTGCCTCGGGGGAAATCTCTACCAGGTCCAGACCCGCTGTTTCTGCCGCTGACAGGGCACTTGCACGCGGCATAACGCCTAAGCTTTGTCCATCTGCGTCGATGACTCTCAGCTCGGGTGCCCGAATGGCTTCATTCAGGCGGGTTGTCTTGTTGATATACTGCTTCTCCTTAAACGGCTTACTGATTTTGAACTTGATTGTAACAGATACAACTATAGAGGTCAAGGAGACCGGGATTATATTACTGCCGGTTTGGGACGGTACTGCAGCGCCTCGGCGATGTGGGCGGCCGTTACGTCATCCGAATCATCAAGGTCAGCGATGGTGCGTGCTACCTTGACGGCACGCATGTAAGCCCGTGCAGACAAGCCCAGCTGCGCGGCGGCGGTGTCCAGCAGTTGCTTGGCTTCTTCAGAGAGCCTTGCAGCCTGCTTGGTCGTTCGGGTAGAGAGCGAGCCGTTTAGTTTGCCCTGGTTCTCTGGGCGGGCCAGCTGGCGCGCGCGGGCCTGTGCTACCCGTTTAGCGATCACAGCGCTTTTCTCTTCGTGAGTCTCAAGGTTAAGCAGGGAATGGTGTTCGACAGAGTCAACATCTACGTACAGATCTATACGGTCCATGATAGGACCGGAAAGCTTTTTCTCGTACGCCAACACCTGCTGCGGGCTGCAGGAACACGGCTTGCCGGTGCCGTAGAAGCCGCAGGGGCAAGGATTCTTCGTACCGATAAGGATAAAGTCAGCCGGGAACTCTAAGGAGTCCTTAGCACGGGCAACGCTGATTAGCTTGTCTTCAAGCGGCTGGCGCAAAGTCTCGATAGTACTGCGGTTAAACTCAGGCAGCTCGTCCAGGAAGAGAACGCCGTTATGAGCCAGGCTGATCTCGCCCGGGCGGGGGCGGGTACCGCCGCCGATGATAGCGACGCTGCTGGCGCTATGGTGCGGGCTGCGGAAGGGCCGTGTGGTGATGATCTGCTCAAAGTGCTGGCTGGCCAGGCTGTGCAGGTGTGTGACGGCTAGCATCTCAGCTTGGGTGAGGGCAGGCAATATACCCGGCAGGGCTTTGGCAAGCATGCTTTTGCCGGTTCCTGGAGCGCCAGATAGCAGTACGTTATGCTGCCCGGCCGCCGCTATTTCCAGCGCGCGTTTGGCCGCCGCCTGGCCAATCACGTCTGAAAAATCATTGGCGGCTTCGGGCGGCTGCAGCTTATACCGCTTCACCTTATCACTTGGGCTAAAGGCCGGCTCCCCGCTTAACAACCTGCATAGCTCTGTAAGATTGTCTACGGGCAGCAAGGTAATGCCGGGTACAAGACCGGCTTGGTCAAGGTTGCCTGTAGGGATGATAAAACGGTCGAAACCGTGTTTCTTTGCCGCCAGCAGCTTGCCAATAATACCCCTGATTGGCCGTACGCTGCCATCCAGGCCAAGTTCGCCGAATATTAATGAATCACGCAAGGCAGGGGTATCTGCCAATTGCCTGGTAGCGTGCAAGATGGCTGCTGCCATGGACAGGTCAAAGCTGCTGCCGTCCTTGGGTATGTCGGCGGGTGCGAGGTTTAGGGTAATCCGCTTGCGGGGCAACTCGAGTTTGCTGGCAGTAAAGGCACCGCGCAGCCGTTCCCGGGCTTCATCGACCGCCTTATTGGCAACGCCTACAATAACTATATTAGGCAGATTATTAGACACATGGCACTCGACATCAATTACCACGCCTGCGATGCCTTGGTCGATAAGACTGTGGACAGCTGCTCCCATAATGAAGTTGATTGTACTGTCTGTCCTGCTAATAGCAAGCCCTATAGCAAATCATTCTGTTGTATTATTGTATAATTTATGTTTTAGCATAAACAGTTAATTTCCGCTAAATTTGCAACAGGGCAGACGTAACCATCAGGGATTAAGCCAAGAAAAAACCGCTTCCAGTTTTGGAAGCGGTCTTTTTGTGGGTAATTTAGTGTTTTGGCTTTTTATAAGTTTTGGTTTGATTGTGGCGGTGGTAATGGCTTGCGAGAACCCATTACCACCGATGTTCTTTTTGTTTTTGAGCACTTTTTTTATTCAGTGCTGAGAGTATCTTAATATAGCTGCAAAAGCACTGTCAATAAGATTATGTTTGGAATTCTGTGTATAACTTCAGCCAAAGCTAAGCAGGCTCATGGTATATACGCATCTGCGGCATAAACCAACAGCCATCACAGGCGCCGTTTTTTAGCCGGTGCCTTGCTGTTTACGCGGGCAAAAAAAGTAGTACAGGGCTAGCGGAAAGCTGCATAGGCAGGACGTTATTGTCCGGTAGACTGCACGGCTGGTTCTGCGTGCGTCATACCGGCACATCAAGCAAAAGCGCGGGCAGGGGGCCAAACCCGCCTGCCGGTTGTACGGATCCGCTGTCAGCGCTAGCTGGTTTCTGATAAGTATTAGCTATTAACTTGCCGGCAAAGCAGCCGCTGCCGCCTAGCAACTATGTTACATATCTTGGCAATAGATTTATGAATAGCCGGCAGCTGCCTTGCGCTTATTTATACAAACCCAGGGCATGGATTTAGGCAGGTACCGGCCCGTCAGCAATTAATAATCCCTAACAAAATTGGATTGTTAAGTACCAAACTCCAAGCAAAAAAACGCCATTAATCATCCAGAAATAGCAAATTTGCTGTACCTTATTAGTACGTAATTTGTTTTATCTCATACAATACACAGGCTATTGGCAGCACAGACGTCTACTAGGCGAAGAACCAAAAACTTATCCGGATATGGGGCTAACATCCTGCATATATTTCTTACAACAACCGCTCTAATATAATCTTAATACCCGTAATACTGGGGCAGTATCCAGGCTAACAACCGAACTTTTGCAAACAGATAGTATTAGCACATATAATCTAGCGTTAGTAAATACTAAAAAATGTATAAAAAACGTACGTTGTTTATATAACAATAACAAAGCATTAGTTATCATAAGATGAAATAGATAATAAACACAACAATACGTATTGACTTTTTTGACCATAAGTAGTATCATGCTTTTGTGATGAAAAACACAAAAACCTTCCAATAATATCATATACAAAATAAGAACAACGCTTATTATTCGCTAAACGGATAATGAGCGGTCAGTCAAAAAGTCCGGGGTTATGGTAAGCGCTATATATTCAAATATTTTTGGGCGCATTTACCACCCGGGCTCCAAGTTATTAGCAACCACCCAGTGAATGTCCGGCTGGGCCAAAAAGCGAACATAGGACCTTACAAAAATGATGTCACAAACTTTTAAAAAACAGCTGGTTCTTAGTGCTGCGGGAGTTTGCGGCATCGTTTTATTTATTTTTATGACAGACCCAAGATCCATTTCTGCCGGCCTGCTGCTGGTGCTGCCAGCATTAGTAGCATGCACTAGCTTTATACTTGTTAAGCTCAGCCTGGGAATCTTTACAAGCTTATCAGCTGCAAGAATCAAGGCGCTTAGCCTTATAGCTGCCTGCGGGACTAGCCTGGTCGTAGTACTTGGTTCTTTGGGGCAGCTTGGTTTGCAGGATTTTACGCTGGCCTGCCTATTGATAGGCGGTTTAAGCTGGTACGTAAGGCGCATGCGAACTGTCCGCGCTTAGGTGCTTTAGGGCAGCAAGGCAGCCTTTAGCGCCGGCAGCAATATCCAGGCAAACTGCTACAAGACCGTTATGTTTGCTATACTTATTGGTAGCAAATTATGAATCCAAACGTCCCCCAACCAAGTTTTGAATTGCCAAGCCCGCACCCTGTGCAGGGTGGTGAGGCCGGTAGTGCGCCCGTGGAGCAGGGGCCTGCCCGTCCCGAGATATACAGCCAGCCTCCTGCGGCTCCGCAACCCCAGGCCGCGCAACCAGCCCACCCGCTTATTCCCCAGCCATCCGCTCCTGCAGCGCCGCAATCCGTATCCCAGCCAGTTCAGGCGCAGCCTGCGCCGCTTGCCGCGGATGACGCCGACCTGATCGAAAAGGAGTGGGTTATAAAGGCCAAACAGATTGTGGCCGCGACCCGTGAAGACCCTCACCTGCAGAACAAAGAGATCAACCGGTTCAAGGCTGATTACCTGAAGAGAAGGTACAACAAAGATATTAAGGTAGAGGAATAGGGCCGGGTAGGGCGCCATGACGGGATTCTTCGTAACACTGTTCGTGCTGCTGCTTATCTTGGGCAGCATAGGCGCGGCCCTGTTACTGCACTCCAGGCGGCTGTGGCGCGAGCAGAAAAATTACGAACGCAGCCTGAAGATGGTGCCGCTGCTCATTCATCTGCCGCCGCGCAGCGATGATACCGAGGGTGGCTCACGCGACGTACGCGACGTTACTGACGAAACTATTAGCAAGGCCCAGATCGTCTATAACATCATTGCCAGCACACTGAAAAAGGGCTTTAAGAGCCGTTTTTACGGCCAGAGGCACTTTAGCTTTGAGATCGTCGGCAGTAAGGGCTTCGTGCATTTCTACGCTTCGGTACCGATATCCATGCTGGATGTTGTCCAGCAAGCCGTCATCAGCGCCTATCCTTCAGCACGGCTGGAGGAAGTGTCCGAACATAATATCTTCAGCCCGATTGGCCGTATCAGCGGCACGATTGGCGGTGAGCTGACGCTTAAGGAGAACTTTGCCTATCCGATTGCCACTTACCAGGACCTCAAGCGGGATGCCCTGCAAAGCGTGCTGAACGCCCTGTCTACTTTAGAAAAAGAAGACGGCGCAGGCATCCAGATTTTAATGCGTCCGGCTAATCCTGATTGGCGCAAGAAGGCCGCGGCATTGGCTGCCAAGAAGAAGAAAGGCAAAGATACCAGCAAAGGCGGGGCGGCGATACTAAAGTTTTCAAGAGAAGTGCTTACCGCGGTTGCTAAGCCGCCCGAAATAGGCGGCACGCCTGACAAGCCGGAAGAAAAGAAAGAACTGTCTGCGCTTGAGCAGTCCGTCGTGGATGCTATCGAGGACAAAACGCGTTACCCGGGTTATGAGGTACTTATCCGTGTGGTGGCCAGCTCGAACATATCACAGCGCGCCCAGAGCATCCTGAATAACATCGTGGCCAGTTTCGCGCTGTTTGACGCGCCCGGTAAGAACGGCTTTAAATACACGCCTGCCAAGGATGTAGAGAGTTTTACAACGGCATACATCATGCGCTTCTTCCCTCAGGAGAGCAACCAGAACATCTTAAACGCTGTCGAGCTTGCGACACTGTTCCACTTCCCGGACGAAAATAATATTCCGACCTCGCAGCTGGAGCGGCAGGCCAGCAAGCAAGTAGACGGTCCGCGCAACATTCCTGAAGACGGCACGATGCTGGGCTACAATATCTTCCGCGGTGCCAAGAAGCGTATTAATCTGGGGCAAGAAGACCGCCGCCGCCATATTTATGCGGTAGGCCAGACCGGTACGGGTAAGTCTACCTTCCTGGAGAACCTGGCCTTCCAGGATATGCTGAACGGCAAAGGCTTTGCCTTTATCGATCCGCACGGTGATACCGTTGAGAATCTAATGGCATTAGTGCCAAAAGAGCGCACCGAGGATGTCATATATTTTAATCCCTCAGACATGGAGTACCCGCTGGGCTTGAACATGCTTGAGTTTGACGATCCGGACCAAAAAGATTTCTTGATCCAGGAGGCCATCGGAATGCTCTATAAGCTGTATGACCCGCAGCGCCAAGGCATCATTGGGCCAAGGTATGAACATTTGTTCAGGAATGCTGCACTGACCGTTATGGCCGGACCAGAGGGCGGCACCTTCATAGATATCCCGAAGCTATTCAATGACAAGAACTACGTGAACCAAAAGCTGAAACATGTGACCGACCAGGGTGTCCTGGATTTCTGGCTGAAGGAAATGCCGGGCAGCGAACGCTCTAACGAGTTTGGTGAAGTTAAGAGCTGGTTTGTCAGCAAGTTTGGCGCCTTCCTGAGCAACCAGATGATGCGTAACATCATCGGCCAGCCTAAGAGTTCGTTCAATCTGCGCGACATTATGGATAATAAGAAAATCCTGCTGGTTAATCTTAGCAAGGGCCGAACCGGTGAGCTGAACAGCAAACTTCTGGGTATGATATTTGTCATGAAGTTTCAGGCCGCAGCCATGAGCAGGTCTAATGTCCCTGAGAACGAGCGCCAGGATTTCAGCCTCTACGTAGATGAGTTCCAGAACTTCTCGACCGATTCATTTGCCAGTATCCTAAGCGAGGCCCGCAAGTACCGCCTAAGCCTGATTGTGGCCAACCAGTTCACCACCCAGCTGACCGAAGAGATACGCGATGCTGTATTTGGTAACATTGGCTCTATCGTATCCTTCCGCGTTGGTACCAATGATGCCGAGTTCCTGGCCAAATATTTTGCGCCTGTTTTTGATATCCATGATCTGCAGCGGGTGCCGAATTATAACTCCGTCACCCGTATGCTCATCGGCGGTGTGCCGACCCAGCCGTTCAGCATGGCTACGCTGCCGCCGCTGGGTACGCCGAATTTACAACTAGCCAGTGCCCTTAAGCAGCTGTCTGCGGCAAAATTCGGCAAGCCCAGGGCAAAGGTGGAGGCAGACATATTCGCCCGCCTGAAGACCGAGGAGCCTGCTAAGCCGCTCCCGGGTAATGATCCGTTCAGACGCCCAAGCCAGGTGCGGCCGGGCCCTGTAGGGCCTCAGAAGGCCCCAGGCGGCTCATTCCTGGACGACTGGCTTGCCAAACGCGATAAGCCGGTGACGCCGCGCCCTGCTTCGCCGTGGGGCAATAAGCCGGCGGCCCAGCCGGTACCCCAGAATTTGCCCCCCTCGCTTGGCAATCCCCAGGCAGGCAGGTCAGTCAAGTACAGCGACAGCCTCGCGCCTAAGAATATCTCCAGCAACGAGTTGGAGCAGCAGGAGGCGCTGCGTATTGCCGAGCACCTGAAGCAGGAAATGCATATCAATGATCAAAAGGTACCCGCAGATGCCCCGCCTGCAGGCGACTTCTCGAAGAAAGGAATAGTCGATGACGACACCATTATCATTGACCAAGAGGGCAACATGACACGCCCCGCCGGTTCAGAGGCCGGCCAGACAGAACAGACATCCGCCTAAGATGCCTAGCGCTGTCTGCGCACGCCAAAGCGCAGGCCTAACTCCACAAGCAGGCCTACAAAGAAGCCGCCCACAAAAAACAGGGCGAACAGCAGAAAATTGTATTCATAACCGTAATGGCGTGTAACCCAAAGGAACAGACTGCTGCCTAAGAAGGCGGCAATACCGCCAGCCAGGATGCCTGAAGGGCGGGCCACGGTATGATCCGCGAGGTCGCTTACTGCCTCTACGGCGGGTTGGTGGATGACCTTGCTAAAAGTACGCGATACGGGCGGCAGCTGGCGCTGGGTACGCTTGAGCGTACGGCGGTAGGCCATATCCTTAAGCTCGCGGTTTATAGGTAGCGAACTTTCGTTTTCGGCAGGCGCCTGTTCTGCCTGGTGCTTCTTGTGGGTCTCATGGGCGCTGGTTGCGGCAGCTTCTGCCTCTTTGCGGATGTCGTCGAGCCGTTCCGCGTGTTCGTGACGGGTCCGGCTAGCCTGTTCGTGTTTGGCCTGCAGGGCTTCGTGGGCACGCTTGCTATGCTCATGGCCAAGCTCATAGGATTGTTCCGGGGAATGAGGGGCGCGTTCTGCCATAAGTCTAGAGACCTCCCGTCTGGGCAAAGTCGGTCCGGATTAGTTCTAGCTCCTGAGCCAGCAAGCGGGAGCGGGCAAAGAAATAGGCGATGACGGCAGTACCGGCAAAACCGATAAGCAAGCTGGTGCCGGGTCCGGTGTTGGGTAAGCGCTCAGTTATATACTCGGCACTCTTGGGGACAGGACAATCAACAGCGATATCCAGCTGGTTGCCAAACTTGTTGCTTAGCTGGCAGTCGTATGAGGTCGTCATGGTGCTGGGCTGGTTGGTTGAAGGGATGGGCGATTTCATCTGTACGCGGAAGACTTTTACCAGGTCGCTGTTCGCCTTTACTACCTGGTTTTGCCAGTTCACGGTCTTGGCGGTTTCGTTAAAGGTGCCGCCTTGCTGCCCCAAAAAGGCCTTGTCCAGGGTGGCATAATCCAGAATATCGCCGATGTAATCCGTGACACTGACGTTCGCGCGGTCGTAACCGAAGCTGTTGTGCGTAATCAGGCTGTACTCGATGGTATCGCCGGCCTTGGCCTTGCCCTTAACGGTGCCGGCGGCATCGAGGTTCTGGGTAAGGTTCCGGGCGCTTTTCTCACGGGCCAGGGGCTGGTCCTTGTCTGAATCTATAGCCTCAGAGCAAGCGACCGAGCCGTCTGTCTGGCCGCTATCACTACCGGTACGATAATTTACAACGACAGTAGCATTGAAAGAACCGTCCTTGTAAACGTGGGTAATAGTGTCTTCAAAGGCGCCGGACTTCCTGGTTATCACCTGGGAGCCGTCGCCGAAGTCATAGACGTAGCTTTGAATCGAGGTCAGGGCCTGATTGCTCGAGGTTACGACGGTCTTCAGTGTGAAAGTCTTAGTGGTGCGGTCTATATTGGAGTTGGTAAGGCTGCAGGCCAGGACGGGCTTTTTACATTTAGGGTCATTTGCGGATAATGAGCTATCGAGCGGGCAGGGGCTAAGCACGGTCACGCACAGATTGTTGCCGCCGCTGGTCACCGATGAGGCGTTTGCGGCTTTCATGGTGGCCGCGTTACAAGCCTTGTCACCATTGTTTAGATTAGCCTTCAGCCTCACGGTAAGCACCGCAGCCGTCTTGTAATCGGGTGTATACGGTACGCTGCCGATGCGTATGGTCAGCTTGTTGCCCTGAATGGAAGCGTTCGACGGGGTCGTCACGACATCGAACTTGGCCAGATCTAGCTGGTCTTCGATGAAAGCGCTATCTACTGGCTGTGAGTTCTGTACCGGATTACGGTATTCGAAGCGGAAGCTGAACTGATCGCCGGGTTTGAGCGAACGGGGGCCGCCGTCTATTGTCTTGCGTAACTGCAGGGCTGGCTTGTTCAGAGGCGGTTGGCTGACTTGGGTCAGATTGCCGCAATCTACCAGGATCCAGAACTTCCTGCCATTTTTGGTACCTTCGAAAGCACGGTAGGTGTTTACCGGGTTCACGATGTCCCAGGCGCGCAGCTGGCGCAAGTAGACGGTGGTGCTGCCGGTGTTTATAGGTACTTCACTGTCCTTATACTGCTGCTTTATCGATGATGCCTTGCTGACGGCTGATAACGAGGTGCGGCCTATGGTCCAGTAATCAGCGGCGTTACTGCTAAGGGTAACGTTAGGCTGCAAGGGCAGTGCGGCGATATCTTCCCGGGTTAAGCCAAACCGGCCGTAAATCTCGGCGACATGTTGGTCGCTAGTCTGGCCGTCCCAGGCGCGCAGGATGTCGTCGCGTGTTCGTAATCCGTTTATAATATAATCATTTGAGTAGGCGAGAGACTTCTCTGGCGGCGCAATAACGGCGAACATCTGTATGAACATAGCCAAGGCAACAAAGCCAAAGCCGAGGCGGCGCAAGGATTCTTCGGCTTTGATACGTTTCGCATAAAACGATACTTGCCCCAGGAGGCTTGGGTTGAAAGGCAGATTGCTGATAAGCTTGCGAAACATCGCTCAGGGCTTCTTTTCTTGTTATGTTTTTGTCTCGGATGAGCATTAGCTCTATGCTTATTGAATCATAGTTTTGCAAGAATACGCAAGCCGGTTGCCCAAAGAGGCTTTTTTGCGGTATAATGGTGCCTAATCACCAAGAGACTAACACCGGGGGAAGAGGGCATTGAAAGTGGCAATAAGGATAGGCTTAGGCATGGATGGAATCGTCGGGCAAAAAGCAGCTAGTTTTGATCAAAAGACACAAAAACATACAAGTCATGGCCACTACTATGGTGCAGAAGTTTTTGCGGGCATGCAGCTAAGAATTGCGCTTTTTGAACAGGGGGCTATCCATGGCTAAATCCGACTATGGTTCTGAAGATATTCAGGTGCTGGAAGGCTTAGAGCCGGTCCGTAAGCGCCCGGGCATGTATATCGGCAGTACTGGCAGCATCGGCTTGCACCACCTTATCAAAGAAATCGCCGACAACTGTATAGACGAAGCTATCGCTGGGCATGCCACCGAGGTAAAGGTAACTTTGCTTGCTGATGGCGGCGTCCGCGTTGAAGACGACGGCCGCGGCATTCCCGTAGATACCCACTCCAAGACCGGTAAAAGCACGCTCGAGACGGTTCTAACCGTACTGCACGCCGGCGGTAAGTTTGGCGGCGGAGGCTACAAGGTTTCATCCGGCTTGCACGGTGTGGGATTAAGCGTTGTGAATGCCCTGTCTACTAAACTGTTTGCCGAGGTTAAGCGCCAGGGGCATGTTTATACGCAGGGCTACCAGATAGGCGTACCAGACAGCCCCATAAAGAAGGGCGGGAAGACAGATGAGACAGGGACTTCCATTACCTTTTATCCAGACGCCAGCATCTTTAAGGAGACGGTAGCCTTTGATTATGAGTGGGTGGTTGATTACCTGCGCCATCAGGCCTATCTCACCAAGGGAGTAAAGACCACCGTTACCGACGAGCGCACCAACCAGCGTTGCAGCTTCTATTTCGAAGGCGGTATCCAGTCCTATGTGCGTCACTTGAACATTGGCAAGGAAACTGTAGGTGATAAGGTCTTCTACGTTGAGAAACTGGCAGGTGATGTCATGGTAGAAGTAGCCCTGCAATACAACGATACCTACAACGAAGTCGTGAAGGCCTTTGCCAATAACGTCTACAATCCGGACGGCGGCACGCATTTGATAGGTTTCAAAATAGCCCTGACCCGCGTTATTAACGATTACGGCCGTAAAAACGGCATAATCAAGGAAAAAGAAGAGAATCTCTCCGGCGAAGACACGCGCGAAGGCTTGACGGCAGTTATCCTGGTTAAGATTCCAGATCCGCAGTTCGAGGGCCAAACAAAAAACAAACTAGGTAACCCCGAAGTCCGCGGCTATGTAGACAAGGTCGTCAGCGAATACCTGGCGTACTATCTTGAAGAAAATCCTGCCATTGCCAAGGCTATCATCGGCAAAGCTATCATCGCCGCCCGCGCCCGCAAAGCCGCCCGCGCCGCCCGTGACAACATTATCCGCAAAGGCGCCCTGGACGGCGCTTCGCTGCCGGGCAAGCTGGCCGATTGTGCCACTAAGGACCGTTCACAGGCAGAGCTCTACATCGTCGAGGGCAACTCCGCCGGCGGCTCTGCCAAAGACGGCCGTAACAGCCATTTCCAGGCCATCCTGCCGCTTCGCGGCAAGGTGCTGAACGTAGAGCGCGCCCGTCTGGACAAAATGCTGGCCAACCAGGAGATCCTTAACCTTATCAAAGCTATGGGGGTCGGAATCGCCGAACAGTTCGATATGGAAGGCCTCCGTTATGAGCGCATCATCATCATGACCGATGCCGACGTAGACGGCTCGCACATCCGCACGTTACTGATGACCTTGTTCTTCCGCCATATGTACCCGATCATAGAGGGCGGCCACCTCTACGCCGCTCAGCCGCCGCTGTTCGCAATCTCCCAGGGCAAAAAGAAGACCTACGCCTACACCGATGAAGAGCGTGACGCCATTATTGATAAGATCATCGAAGACCGCAAAGCCAAAGGTGTAGCCGTGGATGCGTCAGAAGACCGTATCAAACAGGCGGGCGTAACCCTGCAGCGTTACAAAGGATTAGGTGAGATGGATGCCGACCAGCTATGGGAGACCACCATGGACCCCGAGAACCGCGTGCTGGTGCAGGTCAAAGTAGAGGATGCCGAGAAAGCCGATGCAATCTTCAACAAGCTGATGGGTACAGAGGTAGAGCTCCGCAAGAATTTCATCCAAACAAACGCTAAATTTGTGAAGGAACTGGACGTCTAGCCATGAACGAAGAAGAAAAACGCATCAAACCGATTGACCCGTTGAACCACTCCAAGACTATGGTGCTAAGAAGCGTCGAGGATGAGATGGAGCAGAGCTACCTGCAATACTCGATGTCCGTCATCGTGGTCCGCGCGCTGCCTGACGTGCGTGACGGCTTAAAGCCGGTACACCGCCGCATCTTGTATGTCATGGACAAAACAGGCCTGAGAAGCACCGGCAAGCACACCAAGAGCGCCCAGATTGTCGGTGAAGTTATGGGTAAATACCACCCGCATGGCGACTCCGCCATTTATGAATCCATGGTCCGTCTGGCGCAGCCGTTCTCGACCCGCTATTTATTGGTGGACGGCCAAGGTAACTTTGGCAGTATGGATGGTGACCCGGCCGCTGCCTACCGCTATACCGAAGCTAGGATGACCAAGGCCTCAGAGGCCATGATCGAAGATATTGATAAGGACACCGTACCATTCCGCGATAACTTCGACGGCTCGCAGCAAGAGCCAGAGGTACTGCCGGCTAAGTTGCCCAACCTGCTGCTGAACGGCCAGGTAGGTATAGCCGTAGGTATGGCCACCAGCATCCCGCCGCATAACCTCGGTGAGTTGGTGGATGCTATCGTTGAACAAATAGATAATCCAGAAGCCACTCTTGATGACCTTATGCAGCATGTCAAGGGGCCGGATTTCCCAACCGGCGGTATTATCTACGGCAAGGAATCTATCCGTAACGCCTTCGCGACTGGCCGCGGCGGTGTGGTCCTGCGCGGCGTGGCTGACATAGAAGAGACCGCCAAGGGCCGCCAGCGTATCATCATTACCGAGATTCCTTATGCCGTAAACAAAGCCGGCTTGGTAGAGAAGATTGCCGATCTTGTGCACGACAAGAAGATAGCAGGTATTTCTGATATCCGTGATGAAAGCTCACGCGGCAAGGTGCGCATTGTCATCGACCTCAAGAAAGACGCCTATCCTAAGAAGTTGCTCAACCAGCTGTACAAGCTGACACCGCTCCAGACTGCCTTCCATTACAACATGCTGGCATTAGTAGACGGCATCCAGCCGCGCGTGCTGGGGCTGCAGGACATCCTTGGCGAGTACATCAAGCACCGCCAAGTTGTAGTGCGCCGCCGCACCGAGTTTGAACTGCGCAAGGCCAAGGACCGCGCCCATATCCTGGAGGGCCTTAAGATAGCCCTGGATCATATCGACGAGGTTATCGCCACTATCCGCGCCTCGCAAACGATAGATGAGGCCCAGGCTAACCTGATCAAGAAATTCAGTCTGTCTGATATCCAGGCCAAGGCTATCCTGGCTATGCAGCTGCGTACGCTCGCAGGCCTCGAGCGCCAGAAGATCGAGGATGAGCTTGCCGAACTCATCAAGCTCATAGCCAAGCTGGAAAGCATCTTAGGCAGCGAGAAGGAAATCCTGAAAATCATCAAGACAGAACTGCTGGAGATGAAAAAACAATTCGGTGATGACCGCCGCACCAAAGTAGTACCACAGGAGTTGGGCAAACTTGGGGATGAAGATCTAATCCCTGATGAGCAAGTCGTTGTAACTCTTACAGCGAATAACTATATCAAGCGCTCCAGCATCTCTGACTATAAGAAGCAGGGACGCGGCGGCAAAGGCCGCCGGGGCATGGCCACCCGCGAAGAAGATGTCATCGAACATGTGGTGAATACCTCAACACATGACTTTTTACTATTCTTCACTAATAAGGGCCGGGTCTTCCGGCTTAAGACCTACGAAGTCCCGGCCGTCGGCCTGAACGCCAAGGGCGTGGCTATCGTTAATCTGTTGCAGCTCCAGCCGGAAGAAGCTGTCAGTTCAGTCATAAACGTTGGCAAGAACGCCGAGCACGGCCATCTGATGATGTGCACCGTCCGCGGCGTTGTAAAAAAGACACCTTTCGAGCAGTATAAGAACGTCCGCAGTAGCGGCCTTATCACCATTAACCTGGACCAGGGCGATGAGCTGCGCTGGGTCCGTACCACCAGCGGTGATAACGAGGTTGTCATTAGCACTAGCCAGGGCCAAGCAATACGCTTCCACGAGAAGGACGTGCGCCCGATGGGCCGCACCAGCCGCGGCGTGCGCGGGATCCGTCTGCGCGCCGGCGACCAAGTCATCGGCATGGACATCGTCGAAGAAACGACCAGTATCTTCGTGATATCGGAGTTTGGCTATGGCAAGCGTACCAAAATCGCCCAGTTTACGGCTCACGCCCGCGGCGGCGTTGGTATCCGCAGCGCGGTCGTGAACAAGAAAACAGGTAACCTGGTGGGCGTTAAGGCTCTTACCGAGACCGCTAATGAGGTAATCATTATATCCACCCAGGGCCAGACCATCCGCTTAGGACTCAAGGATATCTCCGAACTTGGCCGCGCCACCCAGGGCGTACGTATCATGCGCCTCAATGACGGCGATACCGTTGCCTCACTCGCGCTTGTAGACAAGTCCATCGAGGGCGAGGCGGATTCCGAAGAATCCGAAGACGCCGCTAAAGCTGAGTAAACACAAGCAGTACAACAGGGAAGAATAAGCATAAATCTTACAACGTTATTAGGTAAGATAGGTCTTGACGCCGGCGCCCTAAACAGGTATATTCAAATGAGCACTTTTGAGGTCTCTATTAAAGCGCCCTCAAAAAGCCCCTTAAAAACTAGGATAGTGCAACTCGGTAACTTCGGTTACCGGGAATCTGTAGCAATACAGATATCAACGTCAGTTTTTTGAAAATGTTTTTTAAAGAGACTGTCCGTTACCTATTCTTCAGCTAAAAGCCACGACTCGCCGGCCAAAACCGCCAAAACACTTGTCGGCGTAGCAGCAGCTACGCCTTCGCAAGTTTTGCCAATTTTGACTCAACGATTCATAACTTTTACTTTATGAAGACTAGATATCGGACAGTCTCTAAGTCAGTTTCGACTGATGCATAGAGACAGATTCTTTTTACGCCGAGCTTGCGTTCCCGCGAAGGGAAAAGAGCAGCCCGACAAAATCTATTCGATTTTGCCGGCGCGATGAGAAAAACCGCAAGGTTTGTCTCATAAGCGAAGCGTTATTTTGGAGAGTTTGATCCTGGCTCAGGATGAACGCTGGCGGCGTGCCTAATACATGCAAGTCGAGCGGCAACATGCTTCTCACTGAGGTTCGAAGCATAGGTAATAGTTAATAGGTAATAGCTGAGGAAAAATCCTTATCTATCATCTATCAAACCTTATCTATACACTTCGAGCTTGAGTGAGAAGTGATGGCGAGCGGCGGACGGGTGAGTAACGCGTAAGAATGTACCCCAAACTGAGGGATAAGCACCAGAAATGGTGTCTAATACCGCATGTGCTGCATTCATCATGAATGATGAATGCGAGTCTAAAGTTCATAAAGTTCATAAAGTAAAAAGTCTAACCCCTTTCAACTTTACAAACTTTCAACTTTTAACTTGCATTCGTCGTTTGCGACGAATGCAGTAAAGCTACGGCGGTTTGGGAACAGCTTGCGTAGGATTAGCTAGTTGGTAAGGTAACGGCTTACCAAGGCGACGATCCTTAGCTGGTCTGAGAGGATGATCAGCCACACTGGGACTGAGACACGGCCCAGACTCCTACGGGAGGCAGCAGTAGGGAATTTTCCACAATGGGGGCAACCCTGATGGAGCAACGCCGCGTGCAGGATGAAGGCCTTCGGGTTGTAAACTGCTTTTGTCTGTGACGAATATGACGGTAGCAGACGAATAAGGATCGGCTAACTACGTGCCAGCAGCCGCGGTCATACGTAGGATCCGAGCGTTATCCGGATTTACTGGGCGTAAAGAGTTGCGTAGGTGGCAGAGTAAGTGAACAGTGAAATCGTGTGGCTCAACCATGCACCCATTGTTTAAACTGCTCAGCTTGAAGATGAGAGAGGTCACTGGAATTCCAAGTGTAGGAGTGAAATCCGTAGATATTTGGAGGAACACCGATGGCGTAGGCAGGTGACTGGCTCATTCTTGACACTAAGGCACGAAAGCGTGGGGAGCAAACGGGATTAGATACCCCGGTAGTCCACGCCGTAAACGATGGATGCTAGCTGTTAGGAGTATCGACCCTCCTAGTAGCGTAGCTAACGCGTTAAGCATCCCGCCTGTGGAGTACGGTCGCAAGACTAAAACATAAAGGAATTGACGGGGACCCGCACAAGCGGTGGAGCGTGTTGTTTAATTCGATGGTAAGCGAAGAACCTTACCCAGGCTTGACATCCTACTAATTTCTGCGAAAGCAGAGAGTGCCTTCGGGCCGTAGTGACAGGTGATGCATGGCCGTCGTCAGCTCGTGTCGTGAGATGTTTGGTTAAGTCCATCAACGAGCGCAACCCCTATGAGTAGTTGTATTTCTCTACTCAGACTGCCCTGGTAACAGGGAGGAGGGGGGGGATGATGTCAGGTCAGTATTACCCTTACGCCTGGGGCTACAAACACGCTACAATGGCCGGTACAAAGGGCAGCCAACCCGCAAGGGGGAGCAAATCCCATCAAAGCCGGTCTCAGTTCGGATTGTAGGCTGAAACCCGCCTGCATGAAGCTGGAATCGCTAGTAATGGTAGGTCAGCACACTACCGTGAATACGTTCCCGGGTCTTGTACAAAATAAATGCGCCTGGCAGCACACCAGACTAAATGGTGAAAATCCATTTTAATAGTTGAGAACAGGGCATCGCTGGTAACAGCATGCCTGAAGGGTTCAATATACAAAAGACAGTCTTTTACGGATGGTACGACCATCAACGGTATTTCGAGCTTGCAATCGTGTACACAAGCGAAGAAATCTAGAAAAACCGGTTAGGGAATGTCCGAAATAGCCTGATGTGTGACCCAGGGAGATCCTTGTATTTAGTGTAATCAATGACGATACAAGGAAGTCAGCTGAGTTCATAGTACCTCTGTTATACATGGTATAATTAGAGGGAAGGAACGAACTTCATGCTGGATCCAAACTATATCGTAGGTTTCGTAGACGGAGAGGGATGCTTTTGCATCTCGATCAATCGAAACGGCCTACGATTGCCCGAAGTTCGGTTACTTTTTGAAATCGAACTTCGTGAAGATGACAGAGACATCTTAGAGAAAATCCGTGAAAGCTTAGGCTGTGGTAGTATCTATCACCTTGACTACGCCCGCTACCACAAGTGGCGGCCGCATGTTAAGTACAAAGTCAGCAATTTTACAGATATATACACCAAGATAATCCCATTCTTCAAGCAGCACCCGTTGCAGGCCAAGAAGCTCAAAAGTTTTAAAAAGTTTTGCCATGCGGCAGAACTTATCAAGGCCAAAGAGCATTTAACGCCTATGGGGATAGAAAAGATCCGAGCCTTAAAGCATGAAGACTCGCGTAGTGCGTTAGACGCGCACGCTACGTGGGGAGTGCCGGAGATTACCCGAGCACAATCACCGCCCGTCAAACCATGAAAGTCGCCAATACCTGACGTGCCACCCCGAGTGGTCCTAAGGTAGGGGAGATGATTGGGGTTAAGTCGTAACAAGGTATCCGTACCGGAAGGTGCGGATGGATTACCTCCTTTCTAGGGAGTTAACTAGCAGCTATCGAGCAATCATAGCGAGCTAGGTCGGTCTTGATGGATCATTGATCAGTACTGATGATTCATATCTCCGCTTTACAGCGGACAAGATAACAGAGCTGAAATACACGGCTGACGTTGATTGCACTATCTCAGTTTTTAAGCAGTGCTTATGTGCTTTGCACACTTTGGGCGTAAACCTGCGTCAAATAAAAGAGCCGTATTTAGAATACGGCTCTTTTATTGTGCTCGGTTTTCATCCCAAATTGCACTAAAGCACAAAACCCCTAGCCGCAGCAGGCTAGACGGTGAAAAACATTGCTATTTAAGCATAAGTATGTTATTATAATATTTATGGGTACACCTGAAACAAAAACAAGTTCCCCGATAGACCTTAAAACAGAAGTGTTACGTGGGTATCGTGGCGATATGATCGCGGATATATTTTCTACTGCCGTGGTGCTGTTTCCTTCTTTTAGGGGACGTTTCGAGGGCGTTGGATTCAGATTTGGCAATGAACCAGGGTTTGCATATCGCGGTCTTAGCTCGATGACCGAAAGTGAAATAGAGATGGGTCCACCATCTCCTGATGCTACTACACAATTTATAAGCAACAGGTTAGCAGTTAGATTCGGTATACCAAAGGAAGTGACCCAAAATCCTGATATAGGTAGCCATGTAGTTTGGATGGTCAGTTTTGCGCATGAGCTTGGTCATCTTGTACAAGACAATAACGGAGAGATGCAGCGCTTTTTCGGTACCACAATCCCCGATAGAGTCGAGGGTGAGAAAGGTGACGTAGTCGCCGATCTAAGACAGCCAGAAGCATACCTTAAGTACGCGAACAGCCTCAGTGAAGTCAATGCAGATTATATCGGCCGTTCAATCTTGGCTAACAGCCAAATTGGTATGATGACGGGCATCGAGCTACCCGAATATGAACCTGCCCAGTGGGAGAGTTGGGCAGAAACAGTCATAATGAGAACAGAAGACTTGACCTAATAAAGCGCGTCCAGATTGACTTAACAGGGGAAATAGGCTAACCTAGTACGGTATTTGGGGTACGGTATTTGGGGCGTTAGCTCAGTTGGCTAGAGCACCTGCTTTGCAAGCAGGGGGTCCGGGGTT
>JBATRZ010000003.1:0-8723 GCA_049292975.1 Saccharimonadales bacterium (SeqCode)
AAAAAGCCAAGAAAGTCACCAGTCTAATCCGCGATAAATTCCCTAAAGGCAAGACGCAGATACAAGGCCAAGAGGTACGCGTAAGCAGCGGCAGCAAGGACGAGCTGCAAGCCGTCATGCAGATGCTGCGTGAGGCGGACTTCGACTTCCCGCTGTCTTTTACCAACTTCCGCTGATTAAATTGTCCCCCTAGAAAAGCAGCCGGAGCGTCCGGCTATGCCGGCGCACCGCTTTGGTGAGAAACCATAGGCCGGAAGACCCCGCTTTAGCAGGGCCGCGCATGGGTGTTTCATTTGCGTTATACTTAAGCGTAATGACCCGTACTAATCTGAAGGCTGTTTCCGTTAGCGAGAAGCATATCCTGGCTATGCAGGCTAATGGCTGGCGTGACAGAGAATACTCTGCAGTAAGCTGCGCCGCGGAACGGCTGGCCAGCACGCCAGGCATGATTTACAGCCGGGAAGAAGACGCTAGATGATTGCACGATACGCAAGCGATATGACCCGCCGCCAGGCATCTGATTTTACTGACCGCATGAAGGCAGTGCTGGCCGAAAACGAGCGCGGCGAGTACACCAGCCCAGCCCTGCTATATCCCCACCAGTGGCTATGGGACAGTGCCTTTATCGCCATAGGCATCCGCCACTACGATCCAGCGCGGGCCGCCCAGGAACTGGCCAGCCTGGTACGCGGCCAGTGGGCTAACGGCATGTTCCCTAATATGATCTTCAGCTCTACCCGCAAGTATCGTTTTGAGCGCGAAGCCTGGCGCAGCTGGCTCAGCCCGTACGCACCTGATTCGGTTGCGACCAGCGGCGTCACACAGCCGCCTATGCTGGCCGAGGCCGTGGTGCGCGTTGGCGAAAAGCTGCCGGCCGCCGAGCGGCGCGAGTTCTACCGCTATATGTATGAGCCGCTAGTGCGCTACCACACCTGGATGTATGCCGAGCGCGACCCGCACAATGAAGGCCTGACCCTGCAGATACACCCCTACGAGGTTGGCCTGGACAACACACCGCCGTGGGTACGCCAGCTGTACGAGCACTCGCGCCCGTGGTGGATAGCCCTCATCGAGCAGCTGCACCTGCAAAAGCTGGTTAATTGGCTAAGGCGGGACACCCGCAAAGTTAATCCCGGCCAGCGCATCAGCAGCTTAGAGGCATTGCTGCTATGGGACGTTGTCCGCCGCCTGAGGCGCAAGCGCTACGACATAGACAAGATATTGCACCGCTCAGATTTTTGCACCCAGGATATATCTTTTAATAGCATTATGGTACGCAACAACTCACAGCTGCAGGTCATCGCCGCTAGCTTGCGCCGCAGGCTGCCCGAGGAATTACTGTCCCATTTCAAACGCTCCGAAGAAGCGCTGGAAAAACTGTACGATGAGCCAAGCGGCCAGTACTACTCGCGCGATTTCATCACGCATAAGCTGATACTAGAGCAGTCAATCGGTACCTTTATGCCGCTGTACGCCGGCACTATTTCTAAGGAACGGGCTGCCCAGCTGGTCAAGCGGCTAAAAGATCACCGTACCTACTGGCTGCATCATCCGGTACCTAGCGTACCGCTGGACTCGCCGTTCTTTGATGCCGAACGCTACTGGCAAGGCCCGGCTTGGGTCAATACCAACTGGCTTATCATCGACGGCTTAAAACGTTATGGCTTTGATACCGAAGCCGAAGAGCTGCGCACCCGCACCCTGGGTATGGTCGAAAAGGCAGGGCCGTACGAGTATTTTTCGGCCATCGAGGGCCGCGGCCTGGGCGCTGCCAATTTTGCCTGGACAGCCGCGCTGTCCATAGACCTGACACAAGGCTAACTTACTCTATATCGCTTTGGGGCTTGTCCAGCAGCAACGGCTCCAGCACTGATTCGGAGCCGGCGATCTTAACGATATCCTTATCAATACGGCCTAGTTCCTTGCTGGCATTGTTATAGTGGCCAACTGTAGCGCCCAGCGATACGCCGACTTTTTTAAAATATATATCATAACCTACCAAGTGCTTGGTAAGCTGTTCCACATTCCCGCGGATAACTTCGGTGTCTTTTTGGATTTCTAAGCTGCGCAGTCCCTGCACGATGACCTGCAGCATGGCGCTAAGCGTGCTTGGTCCTACGATTGTCACGTGCTTGTCGATAGCGGCGTACTGCATCAGGTCGCGGCCGTTCACCCCGCCGGCGCCTACCTTATTGGCCAGCAGATCATAGTAAATTGCCTCTGATGGAATGAACATAAGCGCCTGGTCCAGCGTGCCTTTCTTGGGCTGGATATATTTACTTGTTTCATCTATGCGTTTTTTCAGGTCGTCTTTAAATTGACGCTCCATAAGCGCCCGGGCATCGCCCTTAAGCTCAAGCAGCCGGTTATAGTTTTCAAGGCTAAACTTGCTGTCTATGGGCAGGAACTTGCCGTCAAGCTTAATAATGGCGTCTACTACCAAACCCTCGCCCATCTTATGCTGCAGTTCATAGCTGCCGGGCGGCAAGACATTTTGCAGTATCTGTTCCAGGTAAAATTCCCCTAAGACACCTCGCTGTTTGGGATTCTGCAAGACGTTCTGCAGCGCCTTCAGGTCATCTGCGACATCTATAACGCGCTTATTCGTATCGTCCAGCTTGGTGAGACGTTCGGTCACGTCCTTTATCAGCTGGGCACTGGCAGCCAGCTGCTTGCTCATACTTTCCTGGTTCTTATCAAGACGCGCAGTCAAATGGCCCTGCAGCCCTTCCCTGAGCGCATCTATATCTGTGCTGAGTTTTGTCAGGTCTTCTTTGATAAGCAGCGTACTCTGAGTATCCGGCACAGGCAGACGTGAATTCTTAATAAGCAGCGCCCCCAGCACCAAGCAGACCAACCCCAAAACCACGAATATCGCAAAAAGCATAGGCCTATTGTATCACTCTCCAGGGCGGGCAGGTTCAGTGTACCTGGAGTCCTCGGGCCCGTGCCCGGTATCAATGTAGCGGTGCGCCAAATTAATGCTTAGCCCCACCACTATAACGCCCAGCAGCAAAAGAAGCGGTTGCCAATCAAACAGTTTATGACGCTTGTCCGATGCTGAGGCATGCTGGTGGATACTCGGGATGATGTCGCTTGCCGCTATATATAGCAAGAAGCCGGCGCTCAAGCCCAGCAGGAAATCTACAGGGAGTGCCGCGGTGCTGCCCGCCGCGTATGTCAGCACAGCGGCCAGCGTGGTTGCCATGGCGCTAAACACGTTTACCCGCAGGACTTTGCGCCGTGCCATGCCTTTTTTTAGCAGCAGGCCAAAATCACCAATCTCCTGCGGTATCTCATGCGCAGCCACCGCCAGTGTTGTGACCAGCCCAGTGGCGGGACTTACCAAAAAAGCAGCCGCAATAGCGACACCGTCAAGTGCATTGTGCATAATGTCGCCGACAATAATTAGCGGCACCGTGGATGATTCGTCCTCGTCGTCATGATGATGATGGAACCAGCGCAGGAAGCGCTCGGCAAAAAAGAATACCAGCATGCCGGTTAATGTTGCCAGCAGTACCGTATCTGTGCTGCCTTCTTCCAGGCCGTCTTTTAGCAGATCCAGGAATACGGCCGCCAGCAGCGCGCCGGCCGCAAAAGGTGTGGCATACCATGCCAGTTTGTTGGCGGTTGATTTGCGGCTAAGCAGCAGTACGCCGCCAATAAGCGATATAATGCCGCCGATAAACGTCAGGCCAATTAATTGCAGGAGCTCGTTCATGCTGTATGTATAGGTTTGATTAGCATAAGTGTAAAAATTTTGGCAGTTTTTTGCAAATTTGTCGCAATTTGTTAAAATATTGCCACAATGATTGACAAATTACAGACAGAGCTTAAGCTGGCCGGCTATTCGCTAACCAGGCCGCGGCTGACTGTCTTTAGCGCCCTGCAGGGCACCAAGCCGAGGACTATGCGTGAGCTGGTAGATTCGCTTGAGGGCATTATTGACCGCGCCAGCGTCTATCGTACCGTCAGCTTGTATGAAGAGTTGGGCATTGTCACGCGGATCCAATACGGCTGGAAATACCGCCTCGAACTAAGCGACGCTTTCACGCCTCATCACCACCATCTTACCTGCCAGCAATGCCAGCGCGTCATAAGCTTCGATGAACCGGACGGCCTGGACGGCATGCTTGCGCAGATTGCCGCCGAGAACAAATATATCCCGCTCAGCCACAATTTGGAGATCTTCGGCCTGTGCGCACATTGCCAGGCCGCCCGCCGGTAATTTTTACACCATCCAGTATCACTTGGGTTTTTGTAAGATTTTTTACAAAAAATCCGTAGGGCTTCTTACAGAACCCTGTGACCCCCAAGCGCACTATATGAGGGTAAGTTCAAAATGGCTTACCGCGCTCACTATGCAGCACTTAATGAGGAGGGGTTAATGAAGCGAGATGTATCCGGACGCCAGACCAAGGCCAGGACCAGACAGATTCTGCGCGCCAGGTGGTTCCAGCCCGGCATGGCCGCAGTTGGGGCCGCGCTGCTCATTACCGGCTCGGCGTATGCTGCGTCAGCCGCTACCGGCCCGTCCGTAAATCCGCAAGATACCAGCCCGGTGCCCAGCTCAGACAAGCCAGCGGCAGCAGAAGTTGAAGATACCCTGCCGGCAGCCTCAGATAATTCAGCCCCACAGGCAGCAATCCCCGCAACTGATAACCAGAACTCAAGCTCCAGCACAAATAACATTAGCCGTGTCGAGGGCAGTCATACCAGCATAAGCATCGAGTCCAAATCTGTCACAAGCGCTAATGGCGAATCAGTCACGACCAAACCCGAGATCAAGATTAACGGACAATTACAGCAATTGCCCGAAAGCGGACGTTTCAAGCAGGATATCAAGACCGGAGACAGCCGCACCCGTATCCGCGGGAACATAGATTCTGAAAATACATCCATCAATATCTCAACTAAAGGTTCTCTGTGAACCAGGGGGGCAATTAGCCTATACGTACGTCTACGTCTTCCGTCCGGAGCTAGAATCGCCCCTTTGGCTCCGGTCGGACGAGGTGTCCGAAGCAACTAATTTAATAACAACAATCAAAGGAGGGTAACTCATGAAGAAGTTACTTGGTTTGTTCATTGCCGTACTGGTGAGCGTGGGGCTTACTGGCGGTTTAGTAGCAGCTGCGGAAATCAGCGGCGATTCAGTTGATTCAACAAATGCTATTACCTACGATAACGAATCAAACGTGGATCTGGACAACAACACAGACCTGAGACTAAGCGCAAATGCAGATCAGGATGCTGATTCTGGCGACGCCAAAGCTTACAAGAACGTAGACGCCGGCGATGCAGAATCTGGCGACGCATCTAACGAGAGCAGCGTTGAGGCGACCATTGATGTAGACAACAGCGGTTCCAGTGCAGCAGCCTTAAGCTGTGCCTGCGCAGAAGGTGACGCAGATGCAACCATCAGCGGCGACAGTGTCAAGTCTAATAACGCCATCACCTTCAGCAACAAGAGCAACGTGAGCGTTACTAACAACACGAGCGTAAGCGTCTCTAACAATGTAGATCAATATGCTGATTCTGGCGACGCATCAGTCAGCTACAACGTTCGCGGCGGCAGCGCTACAACTGGCAGCGCTTCGAACAGCTCTAGCACTTCGTTCAGCCTTAGTGTTACTAACTAACATAGGGCTACTCGTGTGAGCTAATCCGTGCATAAAGTATCCCCACATACTATATTGCCGGACAAGTTAGGGACAGGCGGCCTCACCGCTGCCTGTCCCTAGAGGGAAATCTTTATTACCGTAGGAGGCAATAGGAATAATGAAGCGGCAGACAATCAAATCCAGGCTAAAGAACTTAGGCCTTTATCTTGTTATCACTTTGCATAGCGTGACGCTAGCCGCACCCTTTGCCGTACGCGCCTACGCACAGGAAATACCGCCAGCCGAGGTTACTGTGCCCGCGCCCATTACTTCGCCGGCTAACGATCCTACGCCGCCCCCCTTTACACCCGGGCCGCAACAACCAACGGGCGTAGATTCACACATGTTTGCATACAATGGTGATACAAACCTGTGGGAGAATGCCTACTTTACCTGGGATTCGGTTACAAAGCAGCGGACGGCAAAGCACCAGCCCGTGCATACTCTTAATAATGAGACGGGGCTATGGGAAGTGCGTGAATGGGAGTATTTTGTTCCGCGCGGCGAATACCAATTCCGTATCACTAGAACCTACGCTCCGGCTTTGCCCGATCCTGCGCCGGCCAGTCCCCTGACTGACACGCCGGCCCCGCAGCCGTCACCGGCAACCTCAAGCCCGCAGGACGAATCACTGCCGGCCAGCATACAGGCTTTGCAGCCGCTTGCAGCCGGCAATCTCTACGGTGCAAGCGATATCAGCGTGATTCACTACGATAATACTTCCGATACTAGCTTTGACCTTGATATCGATGCCAACATTACTAACGGCGTGAATCTAAACAGCGTCAGCGGCGACGCCTCGGTGCTGCAGAACGTATCGGGCGGCAGTGCGCTCAGCGGCAATTCTACCTCTATGGCCAGCATCCTGAACATGCTGCAATCTACCTGGGGTCTTAACGGCATGGCAGCACCCGAGCTATATGTAGCCGACATACAAGGTAATTACCGCGGCGATATACTGATAGATCCCAGCCGTTTGGCTGGCGCTGCATCAACCTGCAACTGCGGCGGTGACCTGGAGGTGAATGCCAGCATCAACGGCAGTATCACCAATAATGTAGACCTGCTTGCTGCCAGCGGCAATGCGGCCGTAAGCCAGAACGTAGAGGGCGGCGATGCAACCAGCGGCGATGCAACTGCATTGGCTAATATTGTCAATCTTATTAATTCCTCTATCGTTTCAGGCCAGTCATTCATAGGCGTGCTCAACATCCACGGCAACCTGGAGGGTGACATATTAGTGGCCGGCGACGTCATAGACGAACTGCTTGCCGCCAATGTACCTACCGTAGATTTGCGCTGCAATTGTGCCGGCGATCTGTCGGCTGATTTTACAGACAACCAGGCCATACGCAACAACATCACCGCCCAAGCGACAAGCGGCACTGCCGGTGTAAACGGTAACGTTGAGGGCGGCAATGCCGCGTCCGGCTCCGCCGAGACGACCATCACGGTCTTTAATGTTACCGGCCGCAGTATTGTCGGCCAGGATGCCATGCTTGTCTTCGTGAATGTTATGGGCGAATGGATTGGCTTTTTAACTAATGCGCCCACCGGTTCGACAGCCGCCATGTACGGTGAAGGTATCCGCCAGAATAACGGGCTGGGCTATGGTACGGATAGTGATGCCGATTACGATGTTGATAGCAATGCTGTCATCGAAAACAACGTAAACGTTGTAGCAAGCACGGGTGACGCCAGCGTCAATGGCAATGTCCGCGCCGGCAACGCAACAAGCGGTGATGCCAAGGCGGGTGCTAATATCTCGAACATTACCAATAGTACCTTTTCACTGACAGGCTGGTTTGGCCTGTTATTCATTAACGTACTTGGTGATTGGTACGGCAGCTTTGGCACTGATACGGCATATGGTAACTTGCCAGCCATGCCTGGCGCCGGTAGTGCAGGCGTGAGTGGACCTGCAGCTTTAAGTACCGGTGGTGCGGGCGGACGGACAGGCACAGCCGCCAGACGGCCATCTGCTGCCCCTGATAATGTCCGTGTCTATAGCGCAAACATCGAAAGTGACGCGGATGGTAATGCCGTACTGGCTAATATTAGTGAGACCACGCCGCCTTCAAGTCCGGCGGGTGTGCTGGCAAGCCGCGGTATTTCCCTGCAAAATACGATCATCGGCTGGCTGCTGGTCGCCTCGGGCGCAGCAACCATCATGTTCTTCTACCGCCGTAAGCCCGGAGGCTCTTTGTTTGCCAACTAAGCCGGCAATCAGTTTGTAAGATTCCTTACAGTTACTCCTAAAGTATTTGCCTACCATAAGGGTCAATGGCCGGCAGTAAAACTAGATACATAACCAGCTCGGATTTGTTTTCTATTCACTTCATACCGACCCTTATTGTCTTTTTGGTAATGATGCTGCTTATCGGTTTCAGTTGGCGCACCGCGGCACAAGTTATAGAAGATACCGAGAACGAACAAATAGACATACGCGCCCAGTTTGTCGAGACATCGCTTAAGGAGCGTACCGAAGCATACGAGAATGTCTTAAGAAGCGGCTCCGGTGTCGTACGCGGCTCGGATCCCATCACACACAAAAAATGGGAGCTCTTCATCGCTGGTTTGGACGTAGAAAACCGCTTTCCGGCCGCCATCGGATTCGGTTATGCCAAGATAGTCAAGGCCAACGAGTTGAATACGCATATTGCCAGCGTGAACGCCGAAGGTTTTGCCGATTATACGCTAATCTCACCAGATCCGCCGCGCGACGTTTACGTGCCCGTTACCTACATCGAGCCCCTGAACGATCGTAACCGCAGCGTGCTGGGCGGCGACATTTATAACGATCCCGAACGGAAGCTGGTTATAGATTTTGCCAGCGAGAACAACTCCGTCTCTGTAACGGGTGTCGTACCTATCAAACAGCCAGACGGCGGCCTTAAGCACGGTGTTTATGCGTATTACCCTGTGTATACCGCCGGACTGCCCATATCGACGGCCGAAGAAAGACGTGCCGCCGTTACGGGGTATATCTACATGCCGTTTATAGCAGACGACTTGTTTGAAGGTATCTTCCAGGGCGAGGACGAAAGTTTTAATGTCGAGGTC
>JBATRZ010000004.1:0-6492 GCA_049292975.1 Saccharimonadales bacterium (SeqCode)
ACACGGTGCTAAGTCCCTATAGTTTACTCATTTTTGTCATCTGTAAACAAGGTGTAACTGTAGTAATTTATAGGGAAATGAGACACCCATGCGCGGCCCCGCGGTAGCGGGGACCCTCCGGCCAGGGTTTCTCACCCTACCCCATGGAACCTGTTCCGTGGGGGTAAAGAGCCGGACGCTCCGGCTGCTATTCCCAGGGTTCCATAGGTGTAAAAACGGAATTTTTCAGATAT
This sequence comes from Saccharimonadales bacterium (SeqCode), assembly GCA_049292975.1. Lineage (GTDB taxonomy): Bacteria > Patescibacteriota > Saccharimonadia > Saccharimonadales > JACDBH01 > JBGSWE01. The sequence goes on from JBATRZ010000004.1 coordinate 234, forward strand.
AATGGCAAATTGTCACCACAAAAGAACGGAGAGGTGCAGGAGTGGTTTAATTGGCAGTCCTGGAAAGACTGTGTAGGGGCAACTCTACCGGGGTGAAAAATGCCAGTGGCATTTTGCAAGGCAATCTTCTCTTGAAAACTTGTTTTCAAAGACGAAGTTGCGGGCCCGCCGGAGGTGGGTCGAATCCCATCTGTATAATATAAGGTATGGAGAGGTGTCCGAGTGGTTGAAGGAGCACGCTTGGAAAGCGTGTGTGCGGGCAACCGTACCACGGGTTCGAATCCCGTTCTCTCCGCCAAGTCGAAGCGTAATTAAAGGGTCACCAGGAGTTTTGCAATCAAGTAGCAAAACTCCTGGTGACCCTTTAAAGTCTTCTCCTTTTCCCCACGAAACAAGTTTCGCGGGGACCCCATGCTTTGGTCCGGCGGCAGGGATTCGAACGACACAGTCCTGTGGACTGCGGCCGCCCACCGCCCGCATGGGTCGGAGACATAAATCTAATTTTGATTTGTGCTACGAGGCCGAATCCCCCTCTCCTCCAAATTGACAGATTTCTACCCAGGGCACATACTGGCATCATATACAGGAGTTTGCTATGAAAAGCGATGAAGGGGTTTACCAACTTGTCGGTACGGTACTAAGCTGGTCACTAGGATACCTAGGGGCAGACAGGTTTTATAAGGGCGATATAGGCTTGGGCGTGCTGAAGCTTGTGACCGTGGGCGGCTTTGGCATCTGGTGGCTTGTGGATGCCTGTATCTGGACTAATAACCTTGGCCATACGCTGCGCGGCAAACATAAATAAGGCGCTAGCATGGAAGACAACCAGCCTGTACAGACCACACAGACGGCCGGCACCCAGAGTGGCCAGAACAAACCAGGCAGCAAGAAGCTGTTACTCGGACTACTTCTCGTTATTATCATAGCGGCCGTGGCCGTATGGGTAGCCCGGGAAGTGTACAGAAGCGACGATAATACGGAGACACCGGCTACTGCATACCTTAGTAATAGCAATGATGTCGTCTGTGCGGCCATCTACGACGGCAGATTAAGGTGCGAGAATATCCAGACTAACGAGCTGCGTGAGTTTACCTTGCCAGAAAATCTTAATGCCAGCCAGCTCATTACACAGAGTCCGGACGGCACGAAGTTTCTTATCGGGCTAAACGACGGCAGCACCGTTGTGGCAGATAAAGATTTCAAGATTATCCGGGAGATTATCGCGCCGGGCAGGCAAGAAGCGTCTTATCCCAAGTTTGCGTGGGGTAGCGGCAACAAGCTATTCATTAGCGAAATCAAGCGTGAGGAAACTGACGCAGAGTTCCTGCCTGCGCCGTTGGTTGTACGTATGCTGGATATTGGAACTGGCGAAGAAAAGCGCGTCTACAAAACGGGCGAGAAGTACGATAGGGAAGTAGGCGATATGTACGTGCTGGGCGGCAATGATGAGTACGTCTTTATATCACTGCCAGCCGCCAAGAACTGGGTTGCTGACAGCACCGATCAGCCCCCGGCCACTATTAATGCCATCCGCTTGTCGGACGGTGAGGTGCGCCAAGTTGGCATACATCAGATTGACGAGGCAGGGGACGGCCAAATGCACATGAGGATGTATAGCGGCTACTATGATGCGGCCCGCGGCTTGTTCGTTTTTGTCGCGACTAAGTCGGGCAGTAGCGACCAAAGCTTGGTAATATCAAAACTCGTAGACGATACGTATGGCCTGCAGCTGCAGAAGGTTAATGTTGCTGCAGAGTGGACATCCCCCCTTGGACAGCCACCGGTCTTTACTTCAAGGGGCGTAGCTGTATACAACGTTACGCTTGAGATGAATGGGCCTATCACACTGTTGAATGACGCTGGCGGCAAGACCGAGCTGCAACTGACCCAAGAAGAATCAAGCACGCTGTACAGCCTGCCGGCTATGCCGCAATTATCAGAGGCGGCTAACTAAATCGTAAACCGCCAGGGTTTACCGGCTGCTTTATTGATACCGATACGCGGTGTTGCCAGGATATTGGTGATAGGTTTTGCTGGCGGGACAAGCTCCAGGCCGGTCGCTTCTATCTTTAAGCCCGAGTAAGCTGGCGGGATAGCCAGAGCCTGGACGAGTGAGCCAGGGCCGCTGCATAGCCGTGACTCTACTGCTGTCTTACGGTACTGCTTCATTAACTCCAGTCCGCGAGTGGGGTGCAGGGCGCGTATCAGCACGGCTTCGCCGCGGCCTTTAGGTCCCGTAACGATATTCAGGCACCAGTGCATACCATAGATGAAATACATATATATGTGTCCGGCATCCTCAAACATCGGCGCGGTGCGCGGCGTGCGGCCGCGGAAGCTGTGGCTGGCCTCATCGTCCTGGCCATAGGCCTCGGTTTCGATAATAATGCCGCCGATATCACCCGCAGGCGTATGATGCACCAACTCCCATCCCAGCAGGTTGCGGGCACCGCCAGGCGGATTTGGTAAATTAGGCTTTTGCATGTCTTTAAGTTAGCAGTAGACTAGGCTCATGAACATGTTTAAACCAGTCAAACCCTCAACCATAGAAGAATACCTGGCGGCGGTGCCGCCGGAACGCCAGGAGATCATCAACTATATGCACAAACTCATCCAGGACACCGTACCCGGGCTAAAGCCTCACTTTGCCTACAATATGCTGGGTTACGGCAGTTTTCTGTACAAGAATTATAAGAAAGAAGACATTGCCTGGCCGGTCATCGCCCTGGGTAACCAAAAGAATTATGTCAGCTTGTATGTCTGCTCTGCCCGGGGCGGCAAATATCTGGCAGAAGAATACAAAGACAGGCTCGGCAAGGTGTCGGTGGGCAAAAGCTGTATCAGGTTCAAGAAGCTTGAGGATTTAAACCTGGACGAACTTAAGGCCTTGCTCCGGCAGGCCAGCGAGCATCCCAAAATAGCAGATACCTAAACTTTAAGAAGATGATACGCAGCAAACAAGATATTAAGAAACTCGGCACCATCATGGGCATCTGGGCCCACCCGGACGATGAGGTTATGAGCACGTGCGGCATCCTGTGCGCGGCCATTGCCAACGGCCAGACCGCCGTCTGCGTTACGGCTACCCGCGGCGAAGCAGGCCTGCAGGACGAGACGCGCTGGCCGGCCGGGCAACTTGGCGTTATACGCTCGGCCGAACTGAAAGCAGCGTACAAACTGATAGGTCTCAAGCACCATCATCACCTGGATTATCCCGACGGCGGCTGCCATAACATAGATGACAACGCAGCCGTGCAGCGGCTGCTCTTACTGATAGAAACGTACCAGCCCGACAGTATTATGACGTTCGGTCCCGATGGCATAACCGGCCATACCGATCACCAGACGGTATCGCGCTGGGTTTCGCTGGCCAACAAACGGGCAAGTAAGCCCGCCAAGCTCTACCACGCCATCCTGACGGATACGCAGTACGAGGCTATCAATGAGGCTGATAAGGCGTTTGACCTCTTTTTTAATACCGACAAGCCTAAGACCATCGATGCCGGCAGCTGCGACATCCTGCTGGAACTGGATGCCCCTCAGCTGGCGTGCAAGCTGGCTTGCTTGCAAGCCATGCCTTCGCAGTACGAGGCAGTGCTGGAAGCCTTCGGCGAGGCGCTTAAGACCGGGCTGGCGACAGAAGCGTTCGTGCACGCGTAAGTGCGGCCAGGACTTTGCTGATCTCTTTAGCAGAGCTGCCCAAATTACTGCCGTCCAGACCGATATGCTGCATAAATGCCAGGCCGGCCTGGGGCTCTAGCACTTCGGCCTTGAGACGGGTCATGATATCGACCAGGTGGTTACGGGCACTATCACCGCCGCTCCAGCCGTAGCCGATAAGCGCGACAGGTTTGCCCTCCCAGGGCGTACCGACCCAATCAATCGCATTCTTTAAAACGCCGCTAACGCTGGCATTGTACTCCGGTGTGATAAACAGGACGGCGTCTGCCGCCTTTACCATACCGGTCCAGGCCTGGACATTAGCGTTAGCCGGGGCAAAGCTCTCGTTCTTAGGGCTGATCGGGTCATCAAAAAAGGGCAGGGGCAGGGCGGCAAAATCGGCGATGGTTACCGCCACATTCTCGCGTTTTTCTAGTTCACGGCTGACCAGGGCAAGCACGTTATCGGCAGCGCGGCCGGCCCTAACAGAACCTGTGACTATAAGTAATTTCTTCATAACTTAACTCCTTAATTTAGGTTATCCAGCAGCGGCAAACAGCCAGCCTGTTCTGCCGGCGGGCGGGGTCCGTGCTGCGGGCTGAGCTATAGCTTTTTGGGGTTAATACCCGCCCTCTCCAGGGCTGAGGTATTGAGCCTATAGATCTTTTCGGTGCCTGCCTTGTATTCCTCTATCACGCCGGCGTCCTTGAGTCTTCTAAAGTGGTGGCTCATGGCGGGCTGGCTCAGGGAAGAGCAGGTGCTGACCTTGCTGCAAGAGGCTTTGTCGTCGCGGTCCCGCACCAGGGTGCGCACGATATCAAGCCGGGTCTTATCGGCCAGGGCTTTGAATATTTTTAATGTTTGAATGTCATGCATTGACATAGTATAGCTTAATTCAAATATTTAAATATGTAAATACTTAAATATATCGGACTTGAGAAAAATCACATTGTATTTTATGAGTAAGGTATATACTGAAGCCAAGATGTCGCGTAAGAAGCAGCAGGCACCTAAGCCAGGTCTTACCCAGTGGGCAGTTCCCCTGCTGATAGCTAGCTCGTTGTGCCTGGTGCTGTATTTTGTGCGGGTTGTCATAAGCGGCAGCTGGCAGTTCTGGTTCCTTAACTGGAATCTGCTGTTGGCCTGGCTGCCGGTGTTACTGAGCGCGCTGCTGGTGCGTAATCTTAGGCAGATGCGCTGGCTGTCCTGGCAGAACCTGGGGCTGACCGCGCTATGGGTGTTGTTTTTGCCCAACACATTCTATATAGTAACCGATTTCGTGCACCTGGGCGGTTATGACAAAATAACCCTGTTATTCGATGTTGTCATGCTTATGACTTACGCCTTAACAGGTATGGCCCTGGGCTGGCTATCGGTCTATCTGGTACATAAGGAGCTGAAGAAACGCAAGACGCGCGACATACGCTGGGTGCTGCTGCTGCTGGTCTTCCTGCTCAGCAGCTTTGCTATCTATATGGGACGCAATCTTGGCTGGAACAGCTGGGATGCCGTTACTGATCCGGCGGGTGTCATCATGGACACGCTGCAGCGCTTGTTTTACCCCGTCAAATACGCCGAGGCATATTCTATAACCGCCCTGTTTTTTATCTTCATCACCGGCACCTACCTGGCTTTTTATTCGCTGGTTAAGTCATTAGCTGGAAACGAACAATAAGACGCGTTCCGTCCCAGCCAAGCTTGCGGCTGGCAAAGCCAGCCGGCACCTTGCCGGCGCGGTGTGTACATTTGTTATACTAAACAGATATGGAACAATTACGAGGTCTGATTGCCGCCAGGGTCAAGGAGCTGTTTGGCGTAGATGCGGATGTGCAGCTGACACGGCCAGATGAGAAATTCGGCGATTTTGCTACCAATGCTGCCCTACAGCTGGCCAAGCAGACCGGCAGGAATCCGCGTGAGGTAGCCGGGGCTATTGTAGCCGGCCTGGAGCACGCAGACATTGCCAGTGCCGAGGTAGCCGGCCCCGGTTTTATCAACCTGAGCTTAAGCGACGCGGCCTTGCTGGAGCTTATCAACACCGCACCGGCCAAGCCGCTGGCGGGCCAGACGGTGGTAGCCGAATATTCCGATCCAAACCCTTTTAAGGTGCTGCATGCCGGCCATTTGTATACGAGTATCATTGGTGATGCCATTGCTAATCTGCTGCAGAATGCCGGCGCCAACGTGCACCGCGTAAACTTTGGCGGTGATGTCGGCCTGCATGTCGGCCGGGCGATGTGGGCTATTATTAGGGAGCTAGGCGGCGAACATCCGGAGAAGTTGGACGGCGTGGAGCCGGGCAAGCGCCTGGACTGGGTCAGCGAACGCTATGTCGAGGGCAGTGCCGCCTATGAAGAAGACGAAACAGCCAAACAGCAGATAACCGAATACAATCAGCGCGTTTACCGGCTGCATGAAGACAGTGACCATGAATCAGCATTTGCCCAAATCTACTGGACCTGCCGGCAGTGGAGTTATGACGGCTTTGATGCAATGTACCAGCGCCTGGGCATGGTGCCGTTTGAGAAGTATTACCCCGAAAGCCAGACGACTCCGGTGGGCGTTAGTACCGTACGGGCTGGCCTGGATCGCGGTATCC
>JBATRZ010000005.1:0-2147 GCA_049292975.1 Saccharimonadales bacterium (SeqCode)
TGTTTGGGCTTAACAAGTCAATCGGCAGTACGCTTTTCATTGTGACGCATGATCACGAACTGGCCGCCCGCTGCCAGCTGCAGATCCAGCTGAAGGATGGTAGTATCGAATCGATGGGCAAAACCAAAGCGCCCGCTAGACGCGCCGCTGCCAAATCGGCACCAAGGAAGGTAATCTAATATGTTTGTCACTGATGTTATCCGCCGCAGTGCCCGCAGCCTTAAATCTGCCAAGATCCGCACGCTGCTGACGGCGCTGGCCATATCTATCGGTGCCTTCACGCTTACATTGACGCTGGCTGCCAGCAACGGCCTGCGCGGCTACACTGATCGTCTCATAGCCAGTAACTTTGATCCGGCAGAGCTGCTTATCGGCCGCGATCCAGAGGTGTCGAACACGGGCGCGCCCAACACCGCCCCGCGCGAATTTGATGAATCTGTAGGCAGTATCCAGACCGGCTCGGAAGGCGGCATGCAGCTCAAGCAGGTTACCGATTCGGACGTGGCTGCCTTACGCCAAAAGCCGTTCATCGAGCAAGTTAGGGAGAACTTCCAGATATCCATACGTTACGTGACGCGCGAAGGCCAGAAGCGCTACACAGGCAGCGTTGAGGCTTATAACCCTTCCCAGAAACCGGAGCTGAGGGCCGGCAGCCTGCCTGCCAGCGGCGATATCCCCAAGGGTACCATCCTGTTGCCGGAAGAGTATATAGAACTGCTTGGATTCAAAGACGCCGCAGAGGCGGTAGGGGCGGCAATTAACGTGAACGCACAGCAGCCTTTCGGCAGCCTGGACCTTGGGACCTTGTTTGCACAGATTCAGGCAGGGGCAACGCCGGAGCAGCTGGCGGGCCAGTCCCAGGCGGCGGGCAACCAGGATTTTGCCTACAAGATCACGGCTGTTACTAAAAAATCAGCTCTGGCCCTGATACCAGGCAGCATGCCGCTGGCCGTAGGTTCGGCCGATGCCCGCGTACTATATGACTTTACTACCAAAGGCACTGCCAATCACGGTAAATACATATATGTCAGCGCCCGTATCAAAGACGGGGAAAACCAGCAAAACATCAAAGCTGCCCAGGCCGAGCTAAAAGACGAAGGCTTCTATACCATCAGCAGCGAAGAAATCCAGAAGACAGTTACTCAGTTTGTCGATGTGCTAACCATCATGGTTGGCGTCTTCGGCTTTATTACCATCATTGCCAGCGTCTTTGGCGTCATTAACACCATGTATATCAGTGTACTGCAGCGCACGCGCGAGGTAGGGCTTATGAAGGCGCTGGGTATGCGCAGGCGCGATATCGGCCGCCTGTTCCGCCTGGAGGCGGCGCTGATTGGTTTCTTGGGCGGACTTATCGGCTCGGTCATTGCTGTCTTGGCAGGTACTGTCCTGAATCCGTGGCTTACCAAGCAATTATCTTTGGGCGAGGGCGAAAAGCTGCTGCAATTCCAGCCGCTGCAGATCATTGTGCTCATTGTCCTATTGGTACTGGTTGCCATTGCTGCCGGCTGGCTGCCGTCACGCAAAGCCGCCAAGCTGGATCCAATCGAAGCCCTCAGGACAGAGTAGCTCTAGGCAGGCTGCCTTATCTGCCGCCTCTCCTGCAAGAAAGCGCAATATCAATCAGGTTTACGTCATCTGTGACGGCCGTCACAAATGACGTAAACCTATGAATTAGACAGCCTCTTATCATCAGGTATACTTATTCCAGTGAACTACATCTTTGATTTTGACGGCACCATTGCCGATTCGCTGCCGGCGATGATAGCCATCTATAACAAGGTCATCCGTAACAACGAAGACCCGCTGACCCCAGAGGAAATACGCTCGCTTCGCGGCATGAGTTCGCGCAAGGCTCTCAGGCAACTTGGTGTGCGCTGGTGGCAGGTACCCAAGCTGCTGCTGCGCGGCTTGCCGCATTTCCAGGCTATGGCGGCTAATCTGGACAGCTTTACCGGCCTCCGCGATGTCATCAAAAAGCTGTATGAGCGCGGTGACAAGCTGTATATCGTAACTAGCAATACCCGAGACAGCGTAGACAAGTTTCTGGCCGCCCAAAAGCTGGAGCCGTATTTTATAGATGCGGTTACGGGTGCCGGGTTGTTCAACAAGGCCAAGCATATCCGCCGTCTTATGAAGGCCCATGG
>JBATRZ010000006.1:0-6690 GCA_049292975.1 Saccharimonadales bacterium (SeqCode)
CGCGCTCAGAATCACAGGCTTTTGCGATGATAGTGACCACGGGTTGCCAACTATTACCTCAATGCAACTTGCGGGACAAGATGCTGACATAAATCTTACGTCCAGCGATTTGCATCAAGATTTACGACTTACCACTTCAACGGTTACGGTAATAGTAGTAGATTTCAATGGTATTCCAGTTCAAAATGCTTATGTGAGCGCGCAAACTTATCACGGCTCAACATCTCGTACTGAGAACGGTCCAAATGATTTGATACCTTTTAATTATCCAGCATCCTTTAGTTCGGGTAATACAACGGATTCAAACGGAGCCAGCCAACTACAAGTTCTAAATGGTTTAGCTTTTGAGATAATTGACGGTCCGGTAAGCAACAACAGCAATATTTGTGCGTCATTACCGGGAAGCGGACAGTTAGTATGTATGTCTGTCCCCATAACTATCAACAACAATTTAATCATTGAACTACAACAGCCACTACCTATACCTAGCCCGCCAACAGGTTTAGCTGGAGAGTCTCCTGCCCAATCACCATATTTAACATGGGATGACACTACCTTTGCTACAAGCTACAACATATACAGAGACAACATACTGGTTGGTAGCTCGTTATCTACTAACTTTTCAGATACCGAAGCAGTTCCGGGGCAATACCAATATCACGTTACGGCGGTTAATGACACCGGCGAAAGCCCGCCGAGTGATAGTATAAGCGTTATCGTTGAGGACAGTACGCCACAAACATTTACACTACTGCCTACAGCCGACACCTATATCCGTGAAGGACAAGACAATCGTAACCATGGCGCTGATACTGAAATGGATGTTCGATCCAGCGGCAACAATCGTGCACTAGTTCGATTTGACCAGTCAGCTATAGACTCAACCGTAGGTAATGGCACAATAATCTCTGCGATACTAAAACTAAAGATCAACGATAATGGCGCCAATTGGGGCTCTACTGGTCGAACCGTAGACATTCATAGGCTTTTGACAGATTGGGCTGAAGGCAATGGTATGGCCAATGACAGGGGAATGGGTTCAGGTGCGACCTGGAATTGTGCCGTAGACAGCAATATTCAAAATCAATCACGGAATTGTATAGGCAGTACTGAATGGGAGATGAGGCAGCCTAACAATCCATCTGTACATCCCTGGTTTGCAGAGGCCACCGACTCAATACTCGTTACAAATGTTTTAAGTGGTACTATTGAGTATGATGTGACTGTTGATTTGCAGAATTTCTTGGATGGTGAAATAAGTAATTACGGCTGGCTAATTAAGAAAACCGAAGAAAGCCAAAGTGGCTGGGTAAATTTTGGCACCAAGGAAAGTGCACTCATGCCCGAACTAGTGATAACTTACCACCCCTAAAGTATTAGTACTACAAGTCGCAACTTAGCGGTTTGTCCATGGCCTTCTTGCGCATCCGCCATAAAAGTCATTAAGCATGGGCAAGAATGCCGGATCAATTCATAAACATCAGGCTAAATGCGAGCCAGTAAGGTAACAAACTTGACAAAAGTATAAGCATAAGTTATAATGCCTACGTTATGAACCAAGAACAAAAACCTACCCTATATCAACGCCAGATCAAAGTGCTTGATGACATTAAGGTGCATGGCCGCAGCCGCACGCATGGCGAAACAGATATACAGCGCCGCCGCAGGGAAGCTCTTGAACGTGCCCAGGCCGCCCGGCAAGCAGATGCCGGCCGCAGCGACCGCGCCGCCGCCCATAGCCGTGAAGGCCAGTCTAAAACCAAGCGTTTAAGGCGCGCCGGTACCGCCTTGGGCCTTACGGCTCTGGCTATTGCCGGCGGTTTGAGCAGCAGCGAAGATGCGCCTGCTAAAGACGTACCTACAGTCACAACTGTTGTAGAGGCTGGCAAGGGTGATTCCTACTGGAGACTGCAAAAAGCAGAAGGTGCCAGCGGCCGCGACATCCGCGAAGTTGTATCTGATACCAAGGAATTACCGGCAAACGATAGGGACAATGATGGGGCAGCCGATGAAATCCACCCCGGCATGCAGGTGACGATTTTAGACGACCCCAACACGCCGCCTCAGCCATAATTGCCCGTCCGCGGCAGCCGGCAGAACCCTTGGTGTAATATCTGGGGGGTTTGATTATTCTAGTGTCATGTTATAAGGGCAGAACACCAGATATAGCGTATTTGTCCACAGGGGGCATATACCTGTGGAAAACATCGTTGTAATAGGGTGTTTTATTGAAAAAACAGTTGCGCGTGGGTAAGAGTGGGTAGTATGCTCTTGTTAGTGGGTAAACGTGGGTAGCCAAAATAGCTGCCCAAGCACAACCCCAGTACCTTTTAGTCGTAACCCTAATCTGATTGCAGACTACGGTAACGCGTTAAAAAGGAACGGGGCAAGAAAACAAAAACCACTGAAGGCATAGGAAGGGTAAACCTATCGCCGTACAAAAAAACCAATAAACTAAAGAGGCGTAAAAGGTGGACTACTTCGAAAGGAAACTTGACGACAAGCGCCGGCTGACTATACCAGCCGAACTTCGGGCCGAGTTTGCCAGCGGGGCAGTCATTACCAGGGGTTTCAAGCAATACCTGCACCTCTACCCGAAAGCGGTATGGGACGGGGAAGTCGAGCCGCAGCTGCAAGGATCAATCCTAGATGAGCAAACGGCCGATCTGAACGTTCAATTCCGGATGGGCCGGGTTGAGGCTAGTATTGACGACAAACAGGGCCGTATCACCCTGGAAGCGCATCATCTGGACTATGCGGGCATCACCCGCGAGGTCATAGCGGTGCGGGCAGGGCGCTACTGGCGGATCCAAGCCAAAGCTTGAGATTGGCCAGCGGGCAAGAACCTTTACAATCCGGAAGCTTAAGCAGCACTAAACCGATTCCTTACCTTGGACTTTTACTTGTAAAAGTTCATGTAGGTTCCAATGGCTCGAGGTCAGCGAATCGGCAGCCAACAAGTGGCAAATCGGGGCACCACTTTTAAAAACCCTTGCACTTTTCTTTAAAAAACACCTCCCAAAACTCCACCTCACACAATAAGTCTCTCAAAACTTATGGCTATCCCGCAGGCTAAAAGATTGAACAGGGCAACCTGGTCTCGTATACCTTTTAGCAGGCAAATCTTGGTGATAGCCAAACAAAAACAAAAAAAACGAAAAACAAACAGTTGGCTGCTGGTTCGGTGACCTTGCAATCTTAACCAACGCTGATGGCACATCTTGGGCCAAGACCTGCGTCAAAAATCCTTACCGTATGTAGAATACGCCTCGGATTTTGTGTTCGGCCTTGACTCCAAGCTGCGCTCATCGGCGTTGGTTAAGCAAAAACAAAAAGCTAGAACCATATCTTATGGGGAAGGCAAAAAAGCAAAAACATGCACCAAAACAAAAACCAAAATAAACACGGGGCCCCTAAGAAACTTGTTTCTTGGGACAGCCACACACACATTCCAGTCCTACTAGACAGCGTCCTAAAAGTTTTAGACCCTAAGCCGGGGGAAGCATTCCTCGACGTAACGGCCGGGTACGGTGGGCACGCTGGTGCAGTACTGGAACGCACCTTACAGGACGATCAAGCCGTACTGGTTGATCGTGACCAGATGGCGGTAGATCACTTAGAAACATTATTCGCGGGTCGTGGCGTACAGATTGTTCACAAGGATTTTCTGAGCGCAGCCCGTGATCTCTCGTTACAAAAACGTACGTTTGATGTTATTTTGGCAGATTTGGGCTTGTCGTCACCGCACCTTAATACAGCGAGCCGTGGGTTTAGTTTTCGCTTTGACGCACGCTTAGACATGCGTATGGACCAAAGACAGTCCTTGACCGCCGAGGTAATCATTAATACCTACGACGAGAAAGAGCTGGCGCGGATCCTGAGTGTCTACGGCGAGGAGCCTAAGGCCAAAGTCATTGCGGAATTACTGGTGCTAAACAGGCCGGTAACAAGTACCCAACAGCTCGTAAAAATCGTTGCCCAAGCCTCTGTCCCTGCCAAACGGGTTTGGCGGGGGACCCGCGAGGTACCGGGGTACAGCAGGGTGAATCCGGCGACGCGGACGTTTCAAGCGCTCCGCATAGCCGTAAATGACGAATTACGCCTGGTCCAAACAGCGTTACCCGTCTTTGCAGACCTGCTGGCTCCGGGTGGGCGGCTAGGTATCATTACCTTCCACAGTCTGGAGGACCGAATCGTCAAGCAGTACTTTGCAGATATTGCAGGGGACCGCTACGATGCCAGCTTCCGTCACCTTACCAAACGTCCCGTGATACCGGGGGCACATGAATTAGTTTCCAATCCGCGGTCGCGCAGCGCAAAACTGCGTGCCGTTGCAAAAATAAACACAAACAAGAAAGGAGATGCTTAAAGTTATGCCTATACAGGTTAAAAGCAGCTCCAGAGCGTACCGTATAAAGGTCAGAGTACTTTAGTACGGTCCGGGCCTTCAGGCTTCCCCCGTAAAAAAACCAGATCCCCAATGAAAATTGTTTCACGGGGTAACTGGGCGGGGGAGAGCCTGGAGAGGTAGCCGGCTTTTACCGGACATGGACATAGATCCAAATTAGGAGAGTCTGGTTAGGACGTGGATGTAATTCCAGTTAGGAGCGTCTGAATAGGAGAACCTGCAGGAGAATAGGCCAGGAGAATAACTTTAGAAAACCAAGCATCCCTGCCACAAACAGGGGAATATCTGCCAATGACATATTCCAGTTCGCTGGCCATGAGCCGCCAGCGCTATGCGCGCCGCAATCAGAATGTGGTGCAGTTTAAGCGCGGGCAAGGCGGGTTCGGGCCGGTAAGTAATACTATCATTCTTATTATCTTAGGATGCGTATTGGGCCTGCTGTATCTTACACAGGTAACCAAGACAAACGCCTTCGGCTATAAGATCAATGAGCTTAGGAGCGAGGCCGCGTCCTTGCAGACCGAGCACGACGAGCTCGAAGTTGCTTCAGCCAGGCTGCAGTCACTGGAGCGGGCAAAGACAAGCGCCGTGTCTAATAATATGGTGTCTGTAGCGCCCAGCGGCGTCGTCCAAAACTAATTCTTAACAACTTGGCTGCCTGACTGATTCCGGCACTTTAGAAGTGCTCAGCCGTCATGGTAATTTGCTGCGTTGCAATCTGCACTGCATTGCCGTATGTGAATACGGCCCGGTTTGCTGCTCGATTGCGCCCCTCGGTTACCCATGAGAAAAGCCGGCATGTTGCTCCTGCTGTTCTCATGGGAGCCCGACCTGCACTTAACCAAGCCAATTGTTAAGCAGCCCAACCAAAGGATTTAATAAGTTGCCAATCGTTCGTACGCCAAAGAATGGCGGCCGTGCTGCTAATGGCAGCGGCCGCAGCCAATTCGTAAACCCCGTCCGCCGGGCCCGGCTAATCTACGGGCTCTTGCTCGCCGTGTGCGCGGTATTTGTGGTACGGCTGTTTTACCTGCAGGTCATACGGCATGATTATTATTCTAAAGCTGCCCAGGAATACCAGCTTAAGGAATACCAGATTCCGGCCGAACGCGGCGTAATACTGGCGCAGAACGGCTCCGGCACGACACCGCTGGTGCTGAACGAAGTCAAATACACGCTGTTTGCCGACCCGGTGTATATTAAGGACGCCGGAAAAACAGCCGCGGAACTGGCCAAGCTATCCAATGGCGACGCGGGCAAGTACGCGGAGCTGCTGAAAACCAAGGACACGCGCTATGTCGTATTGGCTAAGAAACTGGACAAAGGCCAAGCTGAGGCCATTGGCAAGCTTAACATCTTAGGCGTAGGTACCCGCGAAGCCAGCTACCGCACCTATCCGCAGGGACAACTGGCAGCGCAGCTGCTGGGCTTTGTAAACGAAGACGGCGACGGCCAGTACGGCCTGGAACAATTCATGGACGCGCGCTTAGCCGGCCGGCCGGGTGAGCTGCGGGCGATTACCGATGCCAGGGGTGTGCCGTTGGTATCCAGCCCGGACAATGTGGTGATCGGGCCAGAAAAAGGCGAAACCGTGACGCTAACCATTGATATCGGCATGCAGCGCCAAGCCGAGGACTTGCTAAAAGCAGGGTTGGAACGGGCGCAATCAGCATCAGGCAGCGTCATCATCATGGATCCCAATAGCGGGGCAGTTAAGGCCATGGCCAATTATCCTACCTATGACCCCGCTAAAGTTAGTGAGGTAAGCAACCTGGCTGATTTGTCTAACGCGGCTGTAAATTCGCCGCTGGAGCCGGGCTCTATCATGAAATCCCTTACCGCCGCCGCTGCTATTGACCAGGGCGTGGTGGCGCCAGACACGGCCTTTTATGACCCGGGCTACGTGATGGTGGGCGACCGCAAGATCACCAATGTGCGCAGCACCACCGGCACCCAGACCGTAGAATCGACACTGGTGAATTCGCTCAATACCGGTGCCGTCTGGCTGCTGAAACAGATAGGCCGCGGCGATATAAACGAACGGGCACGGATGACCTGGCATGATTATATGAGCAAGCGCTACTTCCTGGGCCAGCCTACCGGCATCGAACAGGCTGGCGAGGCGGAGGGATACGTGCCTGCGCCTGAAGACAATGACCAGGGTATCAACGTTACGTATGCCAACACCGCGTTCGGGCAGGCCCTCTCGGCGACGCCGCTGCAGATGAGCGCGGCGTTTTCGTCTATCGTTAATGGCGGCACGTATTACCAGCCGGCTCTGG
>JBATRZ010000007.1:0-3651 GCA_049292975.1 Saccharimonadales bacterium (SeqCode)
GACCTATGCCGTTATTATCGCGCTCGTAGCCGGCTTCTTCTTTTTGCGCCAGTTCCTGACGCTTATCATGACAGCTACCATCGTTGCCTTCCTATTTACCCCTGTCTATAACTGGCTCAGGCGCAAGCTTAAGAGCGAAGGCCGGGCTGCTGCCCTGACGCTCATAATTACCATTCTGGCTATCGTCTTACCAATGCTATTCATCGTCGCTATTACCGTTAATCAGGCAAGTACCATGGTGTCTGATGCCACCAACTTCGTCTCCAGCCAAAGCTACTCGGGCGCGCCAGAAGAAATCCTGCAGTGGATAAATGAGTCAATGAGTAATATTACAGGCCGTGAGATCACAATAACCCAGGAGCAAGTCTGGGACCAGCTGGCCAAATACGCATCCAGTATTGCGTCTTTTGTGCTTGACACCATTACCTCATGGATCGGCAGCATCGGCAGCATTATTACCAGTGTTATCCTGTACATGTATGTGCTGACGGCAGTGTTGGTTCACCGCGAAAAGCTCATTAGCCTTTTTAAGCGTTTGAATCCTTTGGGCGAAGATGTCTCGCAGTTGTATCTTGACCGGGCCGAAGGTATGACCAAAGCGATGGTCCGTGGCCAGTTTATTATTGCGGTCATACAGGGTTTTACCAGCGCTAGTATATTGGCACTAACCGGCATGCCGTATTTCGCGTTTTTCGCGCTGCTGCTTAGCTTTATGTCGCTCATCCCGCTTGGCGCCGGTATTTTGACGATACCGATAGGTATTGCCCGTATTCTGATGGGTGATATTTGGCAAGGCAGTGCCGTTATCCTAGGCCACTTGCTGATTATTACCAATATAGATAATTTTCTTAAGCCAGTGCTGGTGCCAAAAAGCGTCAAGCTGCAGCCCGCACTTCTGCTTTTAGCAGTCTTTGCAGGCATGGGGATGTTCGGGTTTTTGGGTATCTTCGTCGGGCCCGTTATTATGATCCTGATCATTACGACGCTTGATGTCTATATACGCACGGCCGATATGCCGGAGTCCCGCGGTAAACCCGCAGCAGCAGCAGAAAACAAATAACTTACTTATTAACTGTTTTTGACCGTGCTGCTGGCTGCGCCTTATACTTGCCCGCGAAGCGCTGCGCCAACTTCAGGGCGTTGTAACGCTGGCTGAAGATTAGCAGCGTACCTGCTGTTAATGCGATAGTGACTATCATTTGCGTCATGAATGGTTGCAGCAAGCCGCGGATCAGATCACCAACTACACCGCGCATTTCCAGTATAGGCACCTGGGCAGCCAGCGGCGGCGGCAACAACGGGCCGGTCAGCAGGCCGGTGACGGCCGAAATAATTATGACTATGCCAACAATATAAGCCCGCTTGGCGTATGCCCGCCGGCCGCGGTAAATATAGGCCGCGAACAGGCCGGCCGTGCCCAGCCAGAAGACAGGGCCCAGCCACAGCAGCTTGACGCTGTAGCCATGCACGTCTGGCAAGCCGGCAGAATCGAACAATATGATTGAATCGGGGATGACGGCGGGGTCGAACTGCACTTCCCGGCCCTGTTGCTCGGCAAAAGATATGAGTCCCGCCAGCGGTGTCTTGATAGATGTCAAATCCATAGCTATCGGCTGCGGATTACTGCTTGTAAAGTAAGCGTATGTGTGATTGATGAGCGTGTCGAATGTCTGGGCGGCCAGATCCGTACCCAGCAAACCCGTGACCAGCTGCGTCGATTTGGCCGATATAGTACGGCGCAAAACCGGCCGGTCCTGTAGCGCCCGATTGACAATGGTTTCCGCAACAGCCCGCCGGCTCTTCTCGGTCTTCACCGTATCTTCGACAATACCTATAAATGTAACTTGGTCGAACAGGGTGTGGTTTACCCAGTACGCGCTTTGCGCCAGTAACAGCAGCAGACCCGCTAATGTTAGCGCAAACCAGGACTTATAACGGTTCAGCCAGGCCAGGACAACTTTCATAACATTCTCCTTTTGGGTGCAAGGATACGCTCTTAACAGCTGTCCTGCAAGCGTGCATCTGATATACTAATGGTTGAAGTGACTAAAAAAATCAAAAGAAAAAGCAGTGCCAGCCGCAGCTATAGCTTCAGTTATGGCAAGAAAACAATCAATTTTATAGCCGATAAAGTTATCATTTTCCGGCTTATGCGTAAATTGCACGGGCGTTTCTGGGGCGTTACAGGGCTTGGTATCATGCTTATAGGGCTAATTGTCTGCATGTTGGTACGTCCTGACATGATTAGCCTGGCAACGGCCTTTAGTGACTTCGGCCGCGATGTACGAACCGCCCCGTATCTGTCTGTCTCGTTGTTCTTTGGCGCTTATGGTCTGTGGCGCTGGCGACTATACTTGCGCCGCACCCTAAAACGTTCCCGGCCTGTCGTTTCATTGGTCGGCCTGACAGTAACCGGTTTATATACTGCCGCGCTCATGCCTATCGCCTGGGAACCCTGGCCTTACCGCCTGCACGTGGCGGGCGTAGTGCTGGCGGGCATTTCCATGGCACTGACAGTGGTAGTGGATACCGCCCTGACGCGTACGCGCCGCAAACACGGCGTGCTGCTGTGGCGCGCGCTCAGGTTGGTATCATTTTTAATGATTGTGATAGGCGGTTACATTACTTTTGGTTCAAATTCGCGTATCGGTTGGTACGAACTATCCCTGTTGGGTGAACTGTTGATGTTCTTCGGCTATGGCCTGTGGGTGGCAGACAAGACCTACCGCGGCGAAGGCGCGCGCTCAGGCTTATCCAGGCTGCTTAACAAAATCGTGCTGATAGACTAGAGGTGACCGCGGATAAGTAGCGCGGTGATTACAAAACCAACCAGGTAGTTCAATTTAATAAAGCGTTTCCAGCCGCGGTTGGCGCGTTGTGATTTGGCATTGGTAAGATCCCAGAACGGCAGGATATTAATAACATATACCAATCCCACCAGACCGGCTATCATTGGCCCGGTTCCGCGCAGCAACAACAGCTCGCAGGCCATCAGGTATAGTATGACCGATATCCTCACCGTCCAACGGGCACTGAAGAATATGGCTATCGAGGAAGTGCCGGCTTCCCGGTCGGGCAATATATCCTGTACGGCGCCGAAAGCATGGCTGGCCATGCCCCACAGCAAGAAACTAAGCGTAAAGCTGAGGTAATACGGGTTCCAGCCGCCAAGGACGATACCATACAGCATTGGGCCGGTAAAATGGGCAGCAGAAGTAACTGAATCCAGCATAGGCCGCTCTTTGAAGCGTAATACCGGCAGGCTGTACGCCAGCACCAAGAAAATAGTTACTGCCAGGACGGTGTTAGATGCCCAGTCACCTTGCAAAAACATCCATGCCAGGAACGGAACATTTAGCAGTAACACAGCCCTCACGGTAGTCTTATGCAGCTGTTTCTCCAGTACCACCCCTTCTGCGCCGCTCTTGCGCGGATTGTGCTTGTCCGATTCGTAATCGAAGACATCATTGATGCCGTACATTAGCAGGTTGTACGGGATAAGGAAGTACAGCGTGCCGGCAAAGAACATCACATCTGCGCTGCCCTGAGACACCAGATAAGCCGCCCCAAAAGGAAAAGCGGTGTTGATCCAGCTGACGGGCCGTGATGACAGCAATATCCGTTTGGCGGAATGAATCATACGTCTTTCTT
>JBATRZ010000008.1:0-2965 GCA_049292975.1 Saccharimonadales bacterium (SeqCode)
TTCCGCGTAGACCAACTGGATATGACCGCCACCATCATCGACCTGGCGGTGCGCGGTTATCTTAAGATTATCGAGGAAAAGAAGGTTAAGCGTCTGCGCAAAGATACGCTGGAATATTCGCTTGAGCTTGTTAATACGGACTGGACTGGTCTGGAGGCTTTTGAAACCAAGACTTTAAGCGGTATCTTCGGTGACAGCGCCAATTACCAGCCGGGCGCCGTGGTGACGCTGGCCAGCCTGAAGAATAAGTTTTATAAGACCATTCAAGAGGTGCAAGAGGATATACCTAAGCAAATGGCCGCCAAATCATACTTTGCATCCAATCCGTCGGGTGCCGGCACACGGTTGTGGGTGCTGATGGGCGGGTTGATAGCGGCGGCGTTCCTGGGAGGATCTTTCCTGGGACCAGCATTTGCCATTGGTACTGGACTGGCCGCTGCGCTGGTGCTCGTTGCCGCGCTGGTCATGCCAGCCCGCACGGCCTTAGGTGTCGAGGCGCTGGAACAGGCCAAGGGTCTGAAGCTGTATCTTGAAACCGCTGAAGCCGACCGGATAAAAATGATGCAGTCACCTGACGCACCCTACAACCAATCACCCGAGCCAAAGCACTCCGTCCAGCTGTATGAAAAACTGCTGCCGTATGCCGTGGTGTTCGGTGTAGAAAAGCAGTGGTCTGAACAGTTCAAAGATATCTATATACAAGCCCCAGCCTGGTATTCGGGCGGCAGCCAGGCGGCCTTTAACAGCGTCTACCTGGCCAGTGCGCTCAGCGGCAGTATGGGCACGGCCATGAACAGCGCCTTCGCCAGCCCAAGCAGCTCAAGCGGTTCCGGCTTTTCTGGCGGCGGCGGTTTCTCTGGCGGCGGCGGGGGCGGCGGGGGCGGCGGGGGCTGGTGACCACACCTTCGCAGGCCGGCACACTTGACGATTTTTGATTGCGCTACGAAATCATTGCCCTTTGGCAGCGCAGCGGGCTGAGCCCGCTGGCAAGCAAAAGGGAGACTACGCAGAAGCAATATTGAGATACAGCTTCTTTGCGTTGCTAGCCAAGAAATCGCCAATTGCACCAAGCTGCGAAAGCGTGATCAGTCTAGTACCCATCACTAGATAAGCTATACTGAAACCAATGAGGCATATTTTCCGGATTCTACAGTTTACTTCGGGTTTGTGGCGGTATTACGCCATTATTTCCATGCTTAGCATCTTGCTAGCCGTGATGAGCTTGCTGCAGCCGCTGATTACGGGCAAGGTGGTAGACGAGTTGCGGCTGGGCACAGGGGCCAGTATTAGCTTTGTCTTATGGATGGCGGCGATTATCTTCGTGCTGGATGTTGCCGGTACAATTTTTAGTAACATCGGCGGCTATACCGGCGACCAGATGCAGGCTAGACTAATCAAAATTCTGAGCGAGCGGTATTACCAGCACATCCTGAGCCTGCCGCAACAGTTTTTTGATACCGAACTGTCGGGCAAGATTATCAACCGGCTCAACCGGTCCATTATGCAGATAGCCAACTTCATGCAGATGATGAGCAATAATTTCTTGCAATTTATCTTTAGCACTGTTTTTTCGCTTGTCGTTGTGGCCATCTATAGTTGGCAGGTGGCGCTGCTGCTGTTTACTCTGTACCCGATCTTTATATTCATGACCGTACGTACTAGCAATACCTGGCAGGATTATCAAAAAAAGAAAAACTACCACGGAGATATCGCCAGCGGCCGTTTTGCGGAGGCGATTGGGCAAGTCAAGGTGGTCAAGAGTTTTAACCAAGAGCCGCGCGAGCTCAAATTCTTCAGCGGACACTTGCTTAGCGCAGTGCGTATTAATAAACCGCAGTCTGCCTACTGGCACAAAAACGATATAAAGCGGCGCCTGGTGCTTAACATTATCTTCTTCGGCGTGTACGGCTTTATCTTCGCACAGGCGACCCAGGGCCACTTGACTCCCGGCGAAGCCGTAGCTCTCATTCTCTACGCCATGAATATCCGTATCCCCATTTTTACCATCAGCTTTTTGGTTGAGAATACGCAGCGTGCCGTGGCCGACAGCAAGGATTACTTCGAGATTATGGAAATAAAACCAACCATAGCTGATCAAAATGGCGCGCCCGCCCTCAAAGTTAAGACGGGCAAAGTGGTGTTTGACGGTGTAGCATTCGCCTATGATAAAAAACCGGTTCTTAATAACTTTAATCTTACGGTCCAACCAGACACCAAAATCGCGCTAGTGGGTGAAAGCGGCGAGGGCAAGACAACGATAACTAATTTGATAATGCGCTTGTACGAGCCGCAAGCAGGCAGTATCACCATAGACGGCCAGGATATTGCTGGCGTGACGCAGGCCAGCTTGCACGAAGCCATCGGCGTTGTGTTCCAGGATCCGGCGCTGTTTAGCGGCACCATCACCGAAAACATCGGCTATGCCAATCCAAAAGCCAGCGCCAAGCAGATAGAAGCGGCCGCTCGTGCTGCCAATGCGCACGAGTTTATTAAAAAGTTGGATAAGGGCTACGATACCGAGATAGGCGAGCGCGGTCTCAAGCTGTCAGGCGGCCAAAAGCAACGTATAGCTATTGCCCGCGCCATCTTGAAGGACGCGCCCATTCTTATACTGGACGAAGCCACAAGCAGTTTAGACAGCCGCTCTGAGGCGATGGTTCAGGGTGCACTGGAGCGGCTAATGAAAGGGCGTACCACCATCATCATTGCGCACCGTCTCAGTACTATCCAGGCCGTAGACATGGTGGTGACTATCAAAAACGGCCGGGTTGATGAGACCGGCACTCCGGCCCAGCTGGCCCGTACCAACGGTATCTACGCCCAACTGCTCGCCCTGCAGCAGCGTGCCCCCACCGAACGAACCAAGCAGGCCCTCAAGGATTACGAGATTTCTACCTAGGATTTGAATCAGAATGTAAAAATTACCATTGCCCCCAGCCTGGGTAGGCAGGGTATACTGTAGTAC
>JBATRZ010000009.1:0-29235 GCA_049292975.1 Saccharimonadales bacterium (SeqCode)
TATAAATACGGCTCGTTCCGTTCCGCTCGGCCGCACCCAATCTGGCTCAAGTGTGGAATCCGTGTAAAATAAGGAATGTGAAGAAATCCGTAACCCGTCTCTACCCGCAGTTCCAACCTAGCAAGTACGACCTGCTTCTATGGTTAAACCCCGATAGCATGACCTTCCGCGGCAGCGTAGTGATAGCCGGCAAACGTACCGGGCGTCCCAGCCACCGCATGACTTTTCACCAAAAGGATCTGAAAATAACCGGCGCTACCATCCGCCGCGAAGACAAGAAGGGCGAACAGATATTTACGGTAGACCGTATCAACACGCATAAGACATACGACGAGATACGATTGCATACCAAAGAAAAACTAATGTCCGGCGATTACGTTGTAATGATCGAGTTCAGCGGCAAAATAACCGGCCAGATGAGCGGCATCTATCCTTGCCACTTCACACATAAAGGCGAAGACAAGAAACTAATAGCTACCCAGTTCGAGAGCCACCATGCGCGCGAGGTCTTTCCGTGTATCGATGAGCCAGAAGCTAAAGCAACCTTCAACCTGGTGCTGGACACTCCCGATAGCGGTACGGTGCTTGCCAACACTCCTGCGGAGTCCGAAGTAACCGACGGTAAAGGCCGCCGGCGCACCTATTTCGAAACGACTCCTATCATGAGCACTTATCTGCTGGCCTTTGCCTGCGGCGATATCGGTTATAAACAAGCCGCGACAGCCCGCGGCACCCTGGTCCGCGCCTTTGCTACGCCGGATAACGTGAAGCACACTGGTTTCGCGCTGGAGACGGCTGTAAAATGCCTGGAATTTTACGAGGATTACTTTGGCATACCATACCCGCTGGCCAAGTGCGACATGATCGCCCTGCCGGACTTTGCCTCCGGCGCCATGGAAAACTGGGGGCTTATCACCTACCGCGAGCAGTGCATGCTGGTGGACCCCAAGAACACCAGTATCGCCACCAAGCAGTACGTCGCCATGGTTGTGGCGCATGAACTGGCCCACCAATGGTTCGGCAATCTTGTCACCATGAAGTGGTGGACGGATTTGTGGCTTAACGAAGGCTTTGCCAGCTGGATCGAATATCTGGCAACCGACAAGCTCTTCCCAGATTGGCAGATGTGGACGCAGTTCACGGCTTCCGAGCAGCAACCGGCGCTAAAGCTTGATGCCCTGGATAATACGCATGCCATTGAAGTACCCATCCGTCACCCTGACGAAATCCGCACCATCTTCGATGCCATCAGTTATAGCAAGGGTGCCAGCGTCATTCATATGCTGCATGGTTATCTGGGAGCCGGGGATTTTCGTGACGGGCTGCGGTATTACCTGAAGTCACATGCCTATGGCAACACCAACACAGTAGATTTGTGGGCGGCGCTAGAACATGTATCTAAAAAACCGGTGCGCGAGTTTATGCACGCCTGGACCAGCCAACCGGGATTCCCGCTGGTTTCTGTACTGCCGAATCCAGCTGCCGGTCTTAAGCCGTCACATGCCAGTAAAGCCAGTGGCCTGGAGTCGGAGAACAGACAGCCGCAGACTACAATTAGCCAGGAGCGGTTTTATATGCAAAAACCGGCCAAAATAAGCCAAACTCGCTGGCCTATCCCTCTTCTGGCGCATTTAGAGGGCCCAGAAGCCCTGTCAACCCCCCAAGCTGTCTACCAGACAGCCTTGAATACCAAGCTTAACGGGGGTCAGAGCGGCTTTTACCGTACCCTGTACGCCCCCGGACTCCTTGCTAGTATGGCTAGCAATCTGGAAAAACTTGATCCGCTGGACCGCTTAGGCATCTTGGCCGATGCGTTCGAATGCGCCAAGGCAGGTTATAGTTCAATCACCGGTGCGCTGACCATACTGGCAGGCATGGCGGACGAAGATAACGCCGCTGTCTGGGACATTATAGCCGCAGCAGTCGGCGAAACACGCCGTATTATGGATGACGACAGGGTACGCGAAGGCATCATACCATTAGTTTCCAGGCTTACTGCCAAGCAACGGGCCCGCCTGGGCTGGGACGGTAAAAAGACCGATTCTCATTTTGATAAGCTGCTTAGGCCGGCCGTGCTTGGTTTGGCGACCAGCGCTGACGACAAGGCGGCGGTTAATGAAGCCTTAAAGCGGTTTAAGGCCGCAAAATCATCCGAGGACATCGCGGCCGATTTGCGCGGCGTTGTCTTCACGGCGGCAGCCCGCCGCGGCGGCGAAGCCACCTTTAACAAGTTGCTACGCTTCCATGAGGCAACAGCCTCAAGCGAAGAACGCACCACCCTGGCAGCCGCCCTGACCGCCTTTGAACAGCCGGCGCTTATTAAAAAGGCCCTAAGCCTTATAACTACTAAAACCGTCCGGCGCCAGGATGCCATGTACTGGGTAGCCTACAGCTTTATGAACCGGCACGCTCGGGCGGCAACTTGGCAATGGATGCAGGAACATTGGGCTTGGCTTGATAAAGAACTGGGGAGCGACCTTAGCTTTTACCGCACACCCATCTATGCCGCCCGCAGCTTTAGTGATAAAGCGTTCGCAAAAGAATACGACGATTTTTTCAATCCCAAGATGTCGCCTGCTCTGGAGCGCAGTATCCGCCAGGGCCGCGAAATACTGGACAGCAACATCGCCTGGAAGCAGCGCGACCTAGGCGCCGTGTTAAAGTTCCTGGCTTAGCAGACATCGCGGATGTCAATCTCATAGCCGTCCTGCCCGTCCGTTACGGCAGCGGCCTTCAGCTCGTACGAGCCGTTCCACTGCTTGTTGTTTACCCAAGCTGCGGCGGCGCGCTGCATATGATGCAGCTTGGCGGGCGTAATGTAATCAAAACCATCACCTGCACTATCAGAACTGCGGTACTTAACTTCAACAAAGTACATTACCTTGCCTTTGGCTGCTACGATGTCGATTTCGGCGAACTTGGTTTTCCAGTTAAGCTCTAGTACCTGGTAGCCTAGGGCTGCCAGCCGTGCTGCAACGGCTTGTTCGGCGGCACTGCCTGAAGCCGTAGTGCTCATAGCAATGCCTTAACCGGCGCATAGCTTTTACGATGAAGGTCGCTGACGCCGTACAGTTTAAGCAGGTCGTGATGCAACCTGGTGCCGTAACCGGCATGCCGCTCAAATTCATAACCTGCGTATTTGGCAGGCAGTCCGGCCATGTATCTATCCCGTTTTACCTTGGCGTACACGCTGGCCGCGCTCACTACCGGATGCAGGGCATCGGCGTCTATAATTGCTTGCACATTCTTATATGCCGCGTCGCAGTAGTTAGTATTGCCGTCAAAGATAATGTGCTCACTAGCGGCCGCCTTTAGGGCCTTCAGCGCCCGCGCCGTACCCAGCCGCATTGCCTGAGCCAGCCCGTATTTGTCTATCTCAGCCGGCGCTACCCAGCCTTCACCGGTATCACAGCTTAGCTGGATATCATAAAACAGACTTTCGCGCCGCTTTTTACTCAGGACTTTCGAATCCTGCAACCCGGCTGGTAATTCGCCTGTTTGGCGGGCAGCCACCACCAGCAAGGGGCCGGCCCAGCAGCCGCGGCCTACCTCGTCTATGCCGATTAGCGCCGGCTTAGGGCTTATCTGCACGCGCTGCTGCCTTCTTATATTTCTCATAACTGGCCCTAACCGCCTTTAGCGGTGCATCGTAAATCATTTCTTTGTCCTCGGCTGCGGGCTGCGGAATGCCGGCATACCAGTGAGAATATGAAGGCAGCGGCGTATCAAACCTGGCTTGTTTGTAACTGCGCGGATTGAGCGCGTACAAGCTATGCCAGCGGGCCCTGATAAAGCCGCCTAATTCGATGTGCGGCAAACCGCCGACCATTTGGGCACGCCTTGCCAGATCCCGCCGCAAGGTAGTATTGAGAATGGCCGTGGCAAAACGATAGACCAGCACCGCTTCGCTGCCGGTTGCGCTTTTAACACTGCCCAAGCATGCCGCTGCTTGGCCGGTAAAACGATCCAGCAAGTCCAGCTTTAGGCCGTAATCATTGCAGAAATTTGCAGCTGCTTCCGCGGCAGCATCGCAGACTGGGCCCGGCATATCTGACCGCACCTCCCAGATCCGTGCAACGGATACACTGCCGGACGCAACGCGGCCTAGCCGCGCGGCCATATCCTGGCCTACCAGGCGGGCCGTTACTTCATAAGGCGAAACAAGCTTAAGATCGTCTGGTATTTTAGATTCGCGGGTAACATTACCGGGTTCGGCTAGCTCTGCTGGCGCAGGTTCCGGCAGCGGCTTACCGTCCAGCACGAAATCAAGCTGATCCATGAAGTTATCAAGCCTGTCATTGTCCAGTCTGCGCTCACTCATGCCCTAAGAATCCTTAAAACCCTAATTCTACGCCGATGTCATAAAAAAACAACCCCTGTTACGGGGCGGCTGGTAAGTCTAAGGCGGCTTGTTTTATACGTCGTCGCGAGAAGCCAGGGCTTCTGCCACTTTGGCCTCTTCGGCAGCGGCTTCGGCAGCCTTGGCCTCTTCGGCAGCCTTGTGCTCGGCTTCGGCGGCAGCTTTCAACTCGGCTTCGGCAGCAGCGATTTTTGGATCTTCGGCAATGGTGTTGGTGGCTTCTTTGTCAAAAACCATACCAGTCAAGCGGGCTGACTTGCCCGAGCGGGCGCGCATGTAGCTAAGATAATTACGGCGGACCTTGGAGCGCTTGGTTACCTCAACCTTGACAACGAGCGGTGAGTGCAAAAGATAAGTCTTCTCGACGCCTACGCCGCTGGCAATACGGCGGACAGTAATGCTGCTGGTATGCGAGCCTTTACGGCTGGTGCGGATGACAAGGCCTTCAAACACCTGGATACGCTCTTTGTTACCTTCGCGGATCTTCTGGTGCACTTTAACCGTGTCGCCAGACTTGACGTCTACGACTTGGTGCTTCTTTTGTTTGGCCTCCAGGGCCTTAACGGCTTGATCCATAACTCGGCCAAGTATACGCTAATTAACTCCTTAATGCAAGGGGTGGCGGGGAAACAGCCGCGTTTTCTGAACCGGAAGGGTGAGCAAGCGCCACGGGCTGCGCGTAAGCGCACCCGTAAAGTGCCCTGGAGAGGCAGAAAGCGCGGGTGTTTCCGGCTTTTAGTAAACAGGCTACAATATATGCTATGGATATTTACGAACAGGCCATGCAATTGCATAAGCAGTTCAAAGGCAAGATTACGACCTCGCTGCGCGACATCCCAAATAGCAAAGAAAAACTCTCTGCCTACTACAGTCCCGGCGTAGGCGGCGTAGCTAAATACACAGCCGAACATCCCGAAGAGACGCGCGACTATACCTGGACAAACAACCTCGTCGCCGTCATCTCTGACGGCTCGGCAGTGCTGGGCCTGGGTGATATCGGTCCGTACGGCGCCTTGCCCGTCATGGAGGGCAAAGCTATGTTATTCAAGCACTTCGCCGGCATAGACGCCGTGCCCATCGTGCTGAATGTCCATGAAACCGAGGAAATCATCGCCGCCATCAAAGCAATAGCTGCGAGCTTCGGCGGCATCAACCTGGAAGATATTGCCGCGCCGAAATGTTTTGAGATCGAAGAACGGCTCAAAGCTGAGCTGAATATGCCAATCATGCATGATGACCAGCATGGCACAGCTATCGTGACCCTGGCTGGTCTTATCAATGCCGCTAAAGTCGCGGACAAGAACCTGGACGAATCGCGCATTGTCATAGCCGGTGCCGGTGCTGCCGGCACAGCTATCATCAAGCTGCTCAACCTATACACGCGCGCCGAAATAATCGCCGTAGACAGCAAGGGCATTATCAGCGTGCACCGCCAAGACCTTAACCAAGAAAAGCACGGCCTGCTTGTCTTTACCAACCCAAACCATATAGACGGCACGCTGGAACACGCCCTGATGGGGGCAGATGTCTTTATAGGCGTTTCCAAGGCAGGACTGCTGACGGCCGAGATGGTACAAAGCATGGCCGGCAGACCAATTGTCTTTGCAATGGCTAATCCTGAGCCCGAAATTCTGCCTGACCTTGCTAAAAGTGCTGGCGCGGCCGTGGTGGCTACCGGCCGCAGTGATTATCCTAACCAGGTCAATAACGCGCTTGCTTTCCCAGGTATATTCCGCGGAGCGCTGGATAATCACGTCAATAAGATTACCGATGAGCATAAGTTGGCCGCCGCCAGGGCAATAGCCTCATTAGTACCCAACCCCGCCGCCGAAGAGATTATACCCAGCCCGATGCACCCCGATCTGGTACGCACCGTTGCTGCCGTCATTATCTAGGCCGGTTGGCCTAAATGCCCGCCGCTATCATAAAAAGCGGCAGCGGTGATAACACGACAGGCATCAGCCTATGACGCGGTAAACCTCTTCAAAGGTAGTCTCGCCAGCAATGACCTTGAGTACGCCCTTTTGCTGCATGGTAAGCATACCGTCTGCTATGGCCGCCTCCTCTATCTGCTGCGAGCTGATCGACTTGGCGGCACTCTCCAGCAACGCGCGCAGTCCAGGTGTCATGGTAAATTGTTCCCTTAAGGCTATCTGGCCGCTATAACCATACGGGTTTTCGGGCGAACTGCCCGGGTGGTACAGCTGCAGGTTGCCTATATCGGGCCGTTCGAAGCCAGGCGGCAGGCTGTCAAGCACGCTGTGTATCCGCTTCAATTCGGTCTCGCTTGGTTGGTACGGCTGCTTAAGATTGTCGTCCAGGCGGCGGACAAGGCGCTGGGCCATTACCAGGCGGATAGCCGAAACGAACAAAGGATTCTGGCCTACTACGTCTTCGATGCGCGTCAAGGCTGCGGCAGCGGACGAAGCGTGGAAGGTACTCAGAACTAAGTGGCCCGTCAGTGATGCCTGCAGGGCTGTCTTGGCTGTTTCCATATCACGGATTTCGCCGACCATAACAATATCAGGGTCCAGGCGCAACACGGCGCGCAGCTTGGCTGCAAAGCTGCCGTCATTGCCCGCGGCTTGCGTATCCACCGGAATCTGCATGATGCCGGCAAACTGGTACTCTACCGGATCCTCGATAGTGATGATTTTGCGCTCTTCCGAATTTAGCGAGTTAAGCATCGAGTACAGCGTGGTGGTCTTGCCTGAACCGGTCGGGCCTACCACCAGCACCAGCCCGCTTGGCTTAGCGATAATATCGTCTACCAGGGCCCGCTCCGGCTGGCTTAGGCCAAGGCGGTCAAGATTATACATATCCTGGGCCATATTGAAGAGGCGCATCACTACGTCCGTACCGTTTACGGTTGGCACTGTCTCCAGGCGTACATTGACCTGTACAACGCGCTCATCGGCCATCCTGATACTTTGCGATATATGGCCTTGCTGGGCGTCCGGGTCGGCACTGGAGACATTTGCCGCGCTGGCAATGAGGCCTAGCAGAATGCGGTAGCGCTCATGCGTGATAGTGCCTATAGGATGCAGCACGCCGTCAATGCGAAAGCGGAAGCGCACGTTTTCGCGTTGGGTCTCGATATGTATGTCGCTCGCGTTCAGATTGTGCGCCTGCTCGACAAGATAGGCCAGCATATCATCAGGACGGATTTCTTGGAGCATAGCGGATACGCGCTGCATCAGGTCATCGGTGCCGGCGGTGTTGATTTCGATATCCTGATAGACTACCTGCTTCGGCGGGTCATATAGCTTCATGTAGTCACTAAAGCTCGTGTCAGATATCAGGACATAGCTCACGCGGTAGTCAGCAAAGCGCTGCTGGAGCTGTTTCATGGTGTTTTGTGATGTTGTATTTGTTACACCAATTGTGATGTTGTTTTGATCTGCAACTAACGGTATCACGCGAAGTTCGCGGAGTTCAGGAACAGAGAGAAACTGCATGTACAGCTGTTTGTTCTGCAGCTGGGTTGTGTCAACGTATTTCAAGCCCAGAATCTGGGCCCGCCGCTGCGTGTTTTGTTCTTCTTCTGACCTCGCGCTTTGCATGTCTACTATATTAAAGCATAACAGTAACCGCCGTAAAAGCCCGGCACGCCGGCTTGATAAGCCAGCTAAAAAAGTGCGACACTGGTTGTAATGAGAGAAATATACGTGATTGCCCATAATATGCGCAGCACCTTCAACGTAGGCTCGCTGCTGCGCACGGCTGAGGGGCTTGGCGTTAAGCAAGTTTACCTAACCGGCTATACGCCGTATCCAATCAAGCATGGCGACAAGCGCTTGCCGCATGAGGCAGCAAAGCTAAACCAGCAGATACGCAAAACCGCGCTGGGCGCCGAAATCACCCAGGCGTGGCGGCAATATGATGACATCCAAGAAGTTATAAAATTATTACAGGCCGGGGGTATTGAACTGCTGGCACTCGAACAATCTGACACGGCGGTTGCCCTGCCCGCCTACAAAGCTCCTGCCAAAGTTGCGCTACTCTTAGGCGAGGAAATAAACGGTGTCCCGGCCAGCTTGCTTAAACAGGCTGGCGCGCACATCTGCATCCCTATGTCTGGTAAAAAAGAGTCGTTCAACGTGGTCATTGCTGCGGCTATGGCACTGTACCAACTGCGCTTTACCTAAGCTCTATATTCTGGTATGATTGTCATAAGCAATTTAAGACAAATATGCCAAAACCAGCTAAAAAACAGTTAAAACGAGCGGTCCGGACCAGGCGGAGCAAAGCCCCGCAGCCCCGCATCCTGCTTGGACATGCCCGTTTCCTGCCTGCTATCCTTATCGCATCGCTGGCAACATTGCTGTCTTTGCAGCCGCACAGCATGCTGCCCAGCTCTCACGGTGTTCTGGCTTACGCGACCAATGTTAGCCACACTAGCCTGCTTGCCAGCACCAATACGCAGCGTAACAATAATGGCGTCAGCACATTGGCAACCAGCAGCAAGCTGCAAACCGCTGCACAGGCCAAGGCCGATGACATGGTAGCCAGGAATTATTGGTCACATAACACACCTGATGGCCAGGCGCCCTGGGTGTTCTTTACTAATGCCGGCTACCAATATTCATCAGCGGGCGAAAACCTGGCCTATGGCTTCATGACCAGTAACGACACGGTAACCGGCTGGATGAACAGCCCGCCCCATAAAGCCAACTTGCTAAACAGTACTTTTACCGAAGTCGGTTTCGGCTTCGCTAACAGTGCTGATTATGTGGGTGACGGCCAGCAGACTGTTGTTGTCGCGATGTATGGTAAGCCGCTGGGGGCGGCCGCGCCGGCGGCTCCGGCCCCTGCCGCACCAGCGGCGCCGGTAAGCACGCCCAAACAGCAACCCGTCAAATCCACTGCAGCCCAGCCCGCACCCGCGCCTGAATCATCACCGGCAACGGCTGCGCCGCTGGCCGCTGCCGCCGAGACAACCCCGCAGGCCGAGGTTATAACAGATGCGCCTATTCAGCCGGAACAGGCAGCCGTGACAGCTTCGTCTACCTCAGTACAGCGCATCCAGCTACTGGCCAGCGGCAATCCATTCCTTAGCGCCACCGCCGTTACACTGGCAGTATTAAGCGCCGGTATCCTTTGGATTACGCACAAGGGTTTCCGCTTGCGTAAATCAATTATCGCCGGCGAACGGTTTGTTTTGCATCATATTCACCTTGATCTGACAGTGCTGGCGGTTATTTATCTTGGCTTTGTGCTGCTTAGCAACTCGGGCGTCATCCGCTAAGAAACATCACACCCTGACTTGCCCCCTAGTTCCGGCTTATGATCGCCGAGCTAGAACCTTTTTTTACGACCGAAGCGTATCCATTAATACGGTAAGGTAGTAAAAATCGGTTCTGGCCGGTGAGGGCAGGCGGAACAGGGCATTTCTGGGTGTGATGTTTCTTGCTATTGCACCACCACATGCGCATCACCCACCAGCTTGCGGAATGACCGTAAAACTTCATCATGGGCTTCTACCCCGCCTGGCAGCTTGATAATCTGTTTTTTGTCGGCCGGGCCTAAAACCAGCACAACTTCCGTCTGTCCTTGGTTGGTATCTATGACGGATTTTAACGCAATCAGCTGATTCTCATTGCTGCTGTCTGCCAGGCGGATGTAGACGCGGCTTGTCCCGTTTGGTACGGACTGCGCCGGCTTGACGGCAGCGGTTTTGGACGGCTTGACCGGTTTTGGCATCTTCATGGCTTTGCCGGTCGATTGATAAGCTTCCGCCTGGGCGGCAGTGATTTCGCGGGCTTCGTCTGCCAGCACTTTGGCTTCAACTTGCAGCTCGCCAGTCTGGCGGTCTTTGCCGTTCAGTTTGCCGCGCACCAGTACCACTTTGTCGCGCTCCCAGATACCGTGAGTCTGCTGGTAAGCGCTCGGAAATAAGATAACTTCTATCTCATCTTTGAGGTCAGCTATCTTCACGAACGCCATTTTCTGGCCGCTTTTGGTTGTTATCTCGCGCAGATCGGTTATCGCTCCGCCGATCACTACCAGTTTGCCGTCCATCTCGGGCTTCAGGCCGCCGATAGGCATAGCCAATTCGGCAAGATAGGTTTCAAACGCCTGCAGCGGATGCTGCGACAGGTACAGGCCCAGCAGCTCCCGCTCCCACTTGAGCTGTTCCTGCTGGTTATTAGTTTCAACTATTTCCTCCAGCACAATACGCGGCGTGAGTTCGGCGCCCTCACTGTCGCCAAACAAGCCTATTTGGCCGGCTGCGCGCTCCTTCTGAACGCGGTTGGCGAATGCCAGCAATATATCGACGTTGCCAAGCAGCTGGTTTCGGCCGCCGAAGCGGTCAAAAGCACCGGCCCGTATCAAACTTTCTAGTGCTTTGCGGTTTACCGTACGCGGGTTCACCCGCGCAAAGACATCTTCTAGCCTCATAAAAAGGCCTTGCTCCCGGGCGCGCAGGATTTCCTCAACCGCGCCGGTGCCTACATTCTTGACCGCGTTCATGCCAAAACGGATGGGATCGTGCAGCCGGTCGCCCTGGGGCACGACAGCAAACTCCAGGAATGATTCGTTTAAATCCGGCGGCAGTACATCGATACCCACATGCTTACATTCTGATATCTCGATACTTAAACGGTCTGTATCGTCATAATCGCTGGTCATCAACGCCGCCATGAAGGCCGATGGGTAATGCGCTTTCAAGTAGGCCGTCTGATAGGCGATGAGCGCGTAACATGCCGAGTGCGATTTATTAAAAGCGTAGTCGGCAAAACCCAGGATATCCTTCCAGATTTTACGCACCACCTTCTCGGGCACGCCGTTTTTGACCGCGCCGGCTACGAACTGCTCGCCCATTTTGTCCATAACGTCGCGCTTTTTCTTGCCAATGGCTTTGCGCAGCGTATCGGCTTCGCCGCCCGTGAAGCCGCACATTTCTTTGCTCATCTGCATCACCTGTTCCTGGTAGACAATAACGCCGTAAGTGGATTCCAGGGCGTTTTTGGTTAGCGGATGTTCGTATGACACTTCCTCCAACCCGTTCTTGCGCTTGACAAAGCTGTCGGTCAGGCCGGCGGTCAGCGGGCCAGGGCGGTATAAGGCGCACATGGCAATAATGTCGCTGAATTCAGTCGGCTTGAGTTCTTTTAAGTAGCGTTTCATGCCCGAGGATTCCAACTGGAAGACGCCCGTGGTATCGCCGCGCTGCAAGAGTTCGAATGTCACGGGGTCATTCAAGGGCACGTTATTAATGTCTACCTCAACAGCGTAAACCTTCTTGATAATGCGTAGGGCATTCTTGATGATGGTGAGGTTGCTGAGGCCCAGGAAATCCATTTTAAGCAGCCCCAGATCTTCGATCGGGCCCATGGAGTACTGCGTCGCTACCACGCCTTTCTGGGCCATTTCCAGCGGCACGAACTTTACGATGTCATCCGGCGCTATCACTACACCCGCGGCATGGACGCCGTGGCTGCGAATGGTGCCTTCCAGTTTTGTGGCCAGGTCGAAGACACGCGCCGATTGTTGGTTGGTTTCATTCTCGGCGCGCAGATCCTGGTTTTCTGCCAGCGATACCTTTAGCGGGATATGTCGGCCCTGCACGGGCGGCGGAATCATTTTGGCCAGGCGGTCAGCCTCGGCGTACGGCACTTGCAGGACGCGGGCGACATCCCGTACGGCGTTGCGGGCTGCCATCCGGCCGAACGTCACGATGTTGGCTACGCGGTCAGAGCCGTATTTTTCTAAACAGTACTGGATAACTTCGCCGCGGCGGGTATCTTGGATATCTATATCTATATCAGGCATGCTGATACGGTCAGGATTCAGAAAGCGCTCAAACAACAGGTCGTAGCCTATCGGATCAAGCTCGGTGATACGAAGAGCATAGGCCACAATCGAGCCGGCAGCCGAGCCGCGGCCGGGCCCAAAGACGATACCCTGATCCTTGCCCCATTTAATAAAATCCCAAATGATCAAGAAGTAGCCGTTGAAGCCCATGTTCTGTATGACCTGCAATTCGTAATCGGTACGTTTGAGCACTTCCGCGGATACGGTTTTTTTGGCTCCCGTGATGCTTAAGCCGGCTGCCTGTGTCTCGGTTTTATTGCCGTAACGCCAGGCTATTCCCTGGTAAACGAGCTTGTGCAAGTAGCTTTGCTCC
Organism: Saccharimonadales bacterium (SeqCode); assembly: GCA_049292975.1. Classification (GTDB taxonomy): domain Bacteria; phylum Patescibacteriota; class Saccharimonadia; order Saccharimonadales; family JACDBH01; genus JBGSWE01. The sequence goes on from JBATRZ010000009.1 coordinate 12,492, forward strand.
GTTTCGCCCTTCGGTACGGGAAAGTTCGGAATTAGTATCTTGCCCAGTTCCAGCTCGATATGGCACCTGCCGGCTATTACCCGGGTATTAGTGATTATTTCCGGATGCTCAGTTCCCCAGCGCTCAATCAGCTCCTTAGGATCGGTCAAATGCAACTCCAAATTAGCCAGGCTCATGCGGTTACTGTCCGATAAGAACGCGCCCGTCTGTACGCACAGCAGTATCTCGTGCGCCTCTTGGTCGGTATGCGTTAAATAATGCGCATCACAGGTCAAAATACACGGGATATTTAGCTCATCCGAAAGTTTAAAGAGCTGTTTGTTCACCGCCGCTTGCTCTTCCCACACCGTAGGATGTTTAGGATGACCGTGATCCTGTACCTCCAGGTAGTAGCGGTCGCCAAAGATAGATTTGTACCACCCGGCGATTTTTTTAGCCTGGTCATATTGGCCCTGGCGCAGCGCATCACCAACCTCACTGCCGATACAGCCGCTAAGGACAATTAAGCCTTCGTTATACTTGGCCAGGGTTTCGCGGTCGATGCGCGGCTTGTAGTAAAAGCCTTCCAAATTAGCAATGGTACTCAGGCGCATAAGGTTCTGATAGCCAGTCATGTTCATCGCCAGCAGGATCAGATGGTAATTTTGTTTGTCCTTGCCCGGCTCCTTATCGCGCAGTCCGCGTGCAGCAACGTAGGTCTCCATGCCCATAACCGGCTTAATGCCTTCGGATGTTGCTTCCTTGTAAAACTCGATGAGTCCGCTTAGTGTACCGTGGTCGGTAATGGCCATGGCTTCCATGCCCAGATCTTTGGCGTGCGCCACTAGACCCGGAATCTTGCTGAGACCGTCCAGCAAGCTGTAATGCGAGTGATTATGCAGATGGACATAGTCACCCGGCTTCAAGACCTTACCCTTGTGTGCCATTATCATCTAATTATAAGCAAAACGGCCGTTCTGTACGAGGGTGCTTATTACAACTTATTTATTTGGCTGGATAGTTTCTGTCACATTTTCCGTAAACGGCTTTAACGGAGAGATATTACCAAACAATGACAGTAGCCAGAGCAGCAGCGCTACCAGTACCGTGGCGCCCAGCACGCCGCCCAGGCCGCCAACAAGTCCTTTTAAAAAGGCGTTTTTGTAGCTTTGCGCGCGGTTAAGATAGCCCGTTTCATAAACGCTGGCGACGATCCTGCCAAGCTCTTCATACTGCTTAGGCGTTAATCTCTGCGGCTTATTTTTTCGCGAATTTTTCAAGATTCTTCAGCGCGCTTTTGGCGTCTTCTAGTGCCTGTTTTAGTTCGGGATCGTCGGCGTTGCCTTCATGCATCGAGCTTAGTATCTCACGCACTTTATCCTTGGCGACCGTAGCGTTCGCAATAACCTTGTCGTAATCTTGTTTTGCCTTGCCCTTGAGCTTAGTGCCTTTTGTCTTAGCTTCGGCTAGTTTGCTGTTTAAATCGCTTAGTACTATTTTTAGTTTTTTTTCTGCCTCGGTCTTTGCTTTGACGGCAGCGTTCTTAATATCAGCGCGTGTTTCGCGGCCGCTTTTTGGAGCAGTCAGGACACCGGCGACATAGCCGGCTGCACCTAATAGCAAAGCACCGGCCGCCCAACGCCCAGAGTTCTTACCCATACTTTTTACCCCTTCCTTTTCTTAATAATGTCAGCGATATTCATTATCAGCTTGCCGGCAGCCAGCGGTCCGGCGGCATTTTTTAGCACCTCGGACGCAGTCTCGACGTTATCAACAATTTCCTGCGCCTTTCCGGCGACTTTGTTCAGGCTCTTGATAAGGCGCACTAGCACCACACCGAGTACGATGCCCACAATCAAAAACACCGTCAGGGTCACTGACAATATGATAACAAGGATGGTCTCTGCATTCTCCATACTAACTCTATTATATAACAGTTTGCCCTTAGTTGAGCAAACCGCGCAGATACGCCTCGAAATCCGCGCTTAGCTCGTTGTGTTTCAGGCCGAAATCCACGACTGTTTTAAGGTACTCCAGCTTGTCGCCCGTGTCATATCGCTTGCCATCAATAATAACGCCGTAAGCGTCATGGCCGTCGCGGATCATTGGTTCGATAACTTCGTCCGTCAGGTAGAATTCGCGGTCCGGCTTCAGGTTCTCTAGCCCGCGCTCCAGATAGGGGAACATCTCTGGTGTCAGCAGATAGCCGCCCACGGCGGCAAAGTCGCTGGGCGCGTTTTGTTTGCCCGGTTTTTCAACTATACTGCCCACCTTCATCACACCGTGCTCCAGTTGCTCGCCGCCCAAAACGCCGTAGCGGTCGTAATCTACATCGGCAGCGGCGCGGATGCTTGGAATAATCATACTGCTGAGGCGCTCGTAATGCGCTACCATCTGCTGGAAGGCGTTAGGCGTACCTACGGTCAGATCGTCTGCAAAGGCATAGATAAACGGTTCGTCGCCGATAAGATGGGCGGCGTTTAAAACTGGCGTGCCGGTTCCATACGGCCCCTTTTGACGGATATAAATAAAGTTAGCCAGGTTGGCAATGGCCTCAATCTGGTCAATGTACGGCTGTTTTTTAGGCCCGCCTGCCCGCAAGTTAGTCAGCAGGTCTTCATTGGGCACGTCAAAATGATCCTCTATGCTGCGTTTGTTGCTGGAGCCGACAATGATAATATCCTTGATACCGGCAGCCACCAGGTCTTCCACAATGTATTGGATGATTGGTTTATCTATCAGCGGCAGCATTTCCTTGGGCATAGCCTTGGTCTGCGGCAAAAAGCGCGTGCCAAAGCCCGCGGCGGCAATCACGGCTTTACGGACTGGTTTGGTCATAGCTATACTCCTAGTTGCTTCTTTATCAGCTGCTGCACAACGCCCGGATTGGCTTTGCCCTGGCTGGCCTTCATAACTTGGCCTACCAGATAACCGATAGCCTTCAGTTCGCCGTTTTTTACGTCATCCGCGGCTTTTGGATTTTCGCTTAGGACTTGCCCGACCATAAGTATCAGGGCTGATTCGTCGGATTCCTGGATCAGGTTCTTGGCTTCGGCGATTTCTTTGGGATCCCGTTTGGTCTGCAGTACCTCAAGCAGCACTTCTTTTGCCGCTGTCGAACTAAGCTGGTTGCCGTCCACCATGCCCACCAGTGTTTCAAGCTGCAGCCCGCAGGCCAGCACATCGTTCCAGGCTATCTTGCCGGCAGTCACCCAGCGCATGGCTTCGCCGGTCAGCCAATTAGATATTGTCTTTGCAGCCTTAGCGCCATGTGCATCTAAGATACCGCGTACAAATTGGGCCAGCGCGGGCTCGTCCAACAAGACGTCTACCTGCGAGCTGTCCAGCCCTAGTGCCTTAAACTTTGGCCGCAAGTCGCTTGGCAGCTCCGGCATGCCCGCCTCGATGACAGCTATAAATTTCTCATCCAGCACAACCGGCGGCAGATCGGGATCGGGGAAATAGCGGTAATCATGGGCGTCCTCTTTGCTGCGCTGGCTAAAAGTAACTTGTTTTACATCATCCCAGCCGCGGGTCTCCTGCACAATCTCACGGCCTTGCTCCAGCAGTTCCGACTGGCGGGCAATCTCGTATTCCACGGCTTTTTCAACGCTGCGGAACGAATTCAGATTTTTAGTCTCGGTGCGGGTGCCAAGCTCATCCGTCCTGCTGACAGATACGTTTACATCAAAGCGCATGTTGCCGTGGTACAGATCGGCTTCGCTCACACCAGCATATTTCATAAGCAGGTAAAGCTCGTGCGCGTACGCCTTGGCTTCGGCAGCCGTGTGCAGCTCGGGCTCGCTAACGATCTCTAGCAGCGGCGTTCCGGCCCGGTTTAGGTCTACCAGGCTGTAATCGCGGCCATCGGGGTGTGTGGACTTGCCGGCATCTGCCTCCAGGTGGGCCCGCGTGATGTTAATGCGCCTGGCTGCACCGTCCGCCTCGATACAAACATGCCCGCCTAAGATGATAGGTTCGTCATACTGGCTTATCTGGTATCCCATCGGCAAATCAGGGTAGAAATAATGTTTGCGGTCAAACTTGCTGAATAGCTGCGGGCGGGTACCAAGCGCAAAAGCAGCCCTGGCAGCTAGCTCCACGGCCTTGCCGTTAAGCACTGGCAGTGCACCCGGCATGCCCAGGCAGATGTGGCTGATAAGCGTGTTCGGTGCCGCCGTGCGGGCATCATTGCCCACGGCCGCAAACAGCTTGGTCGCAGTCTTTAGCTGGACATGACATTCTATACCAATGGCCGGAATGTATTGGCTAGCCATACATTCCTCCAATTTTCATTTTACATTTTACATTTTTCAGTGACAGCAGCAGCAAAGCTGCGCTATCTAAAATGAAAAATGTGAAATGTGAAATTAATGTGAAATGTGAAATGGCAAATGTGAAATTTGTCACTTCAAGGCTCCTAAATCCCTTAGCGCCTGCCGCAAGCCAATCAGCGCGTTCTTTACTTCCTTCTCGTTCAGCACGGTATTTGTTTCATGCACGATGCGGTTGCGCAGCTTATGGCCAAACCACATCTGGTCATTGTTCGTAAATGATTTCTGGGCGGCAACCATACGCTCACCCATGGTCTTGCCTTTGAAGCGGCGCTTTCTCAGCGCCTCGTCCAGCAGGTTATCGGCCTGGATGACCGCCATCGGCCACATCTCCTGCTTGCTCAGGCCCTTCTGCAGCTCGTTCCACTTGGCTGTAAAGTACTGCCGGTTCAGGTCTTTGTGCGGGCGGCGGGCAACATAGGTTATCAAGCCCAGCAGGGCCAGGCCGCCGCCGATAATTGCAATCACCACTTCAATGCTCATGACCGTACCGCCTCGTATGCCTTGGCAATGCCCAGCAGCGCGCGGTCTGCCCGCTGCGGCGCCAGCAACTGCAGGCCTACCGGCAAACCATCTGCCTCGCCTGCCGGCACGCTGATTGATGGTAAGCCCGCTAAGTTAGCAGCTACCGTCATGATATCTACTAGGTACATCTTCAGCGGATCCTGCGCTTTCTCTCCTATTTTAAAGGCTACCGAAGGAGCGGTAGGCCCCGCCAGGTAGTCCACTCCCTCAAAGGCAGCCTTGAATTCATTGATAAGTTTGGTACGCACAGTCTGGGCCTTGCGGTAGTAGGCGTCATAGTAGCCCGAGCTCAGCACGTACGTGCCTATCATAATACGGCGCTTGGCCTCGGCCCCAAAACCTTGCTCGCGGGATAACTCATAACTCTCAGCCAGGTCTTTTGCTGCGGCTGCGCTGTGTCCGTAACGCTGGCCGTCATAACGGCTCAGATTGCTTGAAACCTCGGCCGGACAGACAATGTAATACACCGCCAGAGCTAGCGGCAAAGACGGCAGGCTGACCTCTCGTATAACAGCACCGGCCGTCTCCAGATTTTTGATAGCTGTGTTTATGATGATACGTACGGATTCATCCACCCCCTCGCCCATGTATTCTTTGACAAGGCCGATTACTTTGCCCCGTATGTTCGTGTCCAGCTGCGTGTAGGCAGTGCTGTCGCGTTCGATGGTGGTGCTGTCCAGGCTATCGCGGCCGGCCATAACATCCAGCACAAGCGCGGCATCTTGAACACTATTGGTTATGGGGCCCATACAGTCCAGCGAGCTGGCCATAGCTACCACGCCGCTGCGGGATACCAGGCCATAGGTGGGCTTCAGGCCGACTGCGCCCGTAAAGCTGGCCGGCAAACGGATGGAGCCGCCCGTGTCCGAACCCAGGGCAAACGGCGCCAGGCCTAGCACAACCGCTGCCGCCGACCCGCCAGAGCTGCCTCCGGGCACACGGCTTTTATCATGCGGGTTAAGTGTTGTAAAATAGTCACTATTTTCAGTGCTCGAGCCGTGGGCAAAGGCGTCCAGGTTCGCCTTGGCAACTAAAACAGCCCCCTCAGCCTCTAACCGTTCGATGGCAGTTGCCTGGTACGGCGCGTCAAAGCCGCGCAGAATGTTGCTGGCCGCGGTCGTATCAGCCCCAAAAGCCAAAAAATTATCCTTGGCTATAAACGGCACGCCGGCCAGCCGGCCGGGATTCTTGCCGGCGCGCACCAGCTCATCCACAAACGCTGCCCGTTCATGCGCCCGCTTAGTAACCTTGGCTATGATGGCCTTATATTCTTCGGCTTCATCCACACGCTTCAATGCTTCGTCTGTAAGCCAGCGGGCCGATACCTTGCCGGTCCGCACATCTGCCGCTATATCACCGATAGGCCCCCAATTCACGGTTGAGCCTCCGGCTCAGATATATGGAATATGGAATATAGAATATGGGTTATGCAGGACTGTGCGGCTATCTTTTCCCCCGTTTTTCCTATTTCATATTTCATTTTTCAATGTCCTACCCTATCATCTTTTTGACCTTAATATAATCACCCTCACGCTGCGGGATATTCTTCAGCAAACTATCGCGGCTTACGCCATAATCATGTGTTTCGTCAGGCCGCGTAACATTGGTCAGTCCCGTGACCTGATAGGTAGGCTCCAGACCCTTGGTATCAACGCCGCTTAAAATTTCGACGTAGCCCAAAATATCGGTAATCTCTGTCTGGAATGCGCCTGCTTCTTCATCAGATAAGCGCAACTTGGCCAGGCTTGCCAATTTTAAAATATCTTCCCGGGTTAGTTTAGCCATTAGAGATTACAGTATAACAGATGTAAATCGCTCACGGCATATTGACTTTACTTGACAAGTGTGGTATAATGTATTTATAAGCAATAAACAAACAGCCTGTGTGCGTACGGTTACTTCATTTTCCGCCAAAGTTCAAAAAAACAAGCAGGCCCAAGCACTGCTTGCTGTACTTGTTTACAAAAACGGCCCCGCCCTGGCAATTGCAGCCTGGCAGCAGCCGCACTTTTTAGATCAGACAGGCAGTGCCCTACAGGCCCAAGAGCTGCTTTTTCTTGGCCTCAAATTCTTCATTGGTCAAAATGCCTTGGTCGCGCAGTTCGGCCAGCTGTTTGAGCAGGTTTATCTGGTCCTGGCCGGCTGGTGCGGCTGCGGGTTGTGCCGCGGCAGGCTGGGCCGCGCCCGCCCTTTTGGCCCGGCTCGAGCCGATGGCTGCCCCTACTACTAGTCCGCGCCGCCTGCCTCGTCTGAATGATGGTCCCATTGTCTTACTCCTTGGTTTATTTAGTCTAATGTTAGCATCTGTCCGGCCATAACGCCACAGACGCCGTGCATAAGCCTCGGCGCGCCTATATCCTGCAGAACAGCAAGGTGATAGCCCGCAAACCCGCCTGACCAGGCTCGAATCCTAAAAAACTACAAACTAAAAACAGCTACAACACCCGCCTTCGCTGTACAACTGTACAAGGTTGAACCTTGTACATGTGTTGCGGGCTAGCGGTTGCCTTTGGCGCGGTTGTGGGTTTTGCACAGCATCTGGCAGTTTGACGGGTCGGTCGAGCCGCCCTTGCTCCAGGCGGCAACGTGGTCGGCGTCCATGTCATTAAGCGCCCACAGCCTGTCCTTGTTGGCATCGTGGCCAATCGCGCACAGCGGGCAGTTTGATTCGTTTTTGGCTTGGGCTGCTTTGGTCTGAGCAGCGTAGACAACCTTTTTGGTAGGCTCGTCAAACACGCGCACATTCAGCAGCTTGCTGTCCGCCATACCGCCCAGGATGTATTCGAACACGCCGCGTCGGTCTTTGACCTCAAAACTGCCCAGCAGCCGGCGCACCTGCCCGGATACTTCGGCCGCATCATAGGCGTGTTCGCGGTAGGTATCGTACAGCCTGCCCCATTCTAGCCCCCTCATTTCGCTCTCTACATCTGTAAATACGCTGGATATCCAATCCATCACGCTATTAAAGTGATCTTTTAGTCCGGTGATGTTATCATCGCGGCGGTGATTGCTCATGTAGTTGTCTATGGCGCCGCGGCTTACCCAATCAAGCGCGCACTCCAGATAAGCCTGGCGCTTGATGTCACCGGCGATATAGGCGCTCCACTTTTGTACATTAGAGTTTTGGCTGTTGCTAAACTCCTCGCGGGCCAGCGTAACAAACGGCCCCGAGTAGACGGCATTTAGGATTTCCTGCTGGGTCAAGGGCACGCCAGCAATGTTGATGGTACGAAACCAGTCTTTTATCTCCGGCTCCTCGCCCTCGCAGATATAGATCAGCAGTGGCGTGTTTAATATTTTGTCCTGCTGTACCTGCGCCATGCCGTCATAGTACTGCTCATTGCCGTTATCGTCCTTAATGGCAAACTTGCCGCCCACAAACCGGCCGATGCTGGTAATGCGCTGCTGGCCGTCCAAAACCTCATAAGTATCATCACCGGTTTTGTTGAAATACAGCAGGCCGATCGGATAGCCCTTTAGGATAGATCTGATAACCGCCGCATCTTTTACGCCGTCGTTATAAATGTAATTGCGCTGGTATTCCGGCTGGATTGTCAGCTTGCCCGACAAACCAAACAGCCCCTTGCCCTCCAGCTCGTTATATACAAATCCGTCAATGATATCTTTGACCTTTTTCTGGCTGTCGCCTACCCAAAGCGTCGTAATCATGCTGATGCCTTTCTGTGTTTGATTACAATTCTGTCGTAAAGCCTGTTATAAGTCCCGTCCGTATTTGCAGTATAAAAACGTCGCCCGCCTTGTTGGTAAGTGCCTTTTGCTGCTACAGAAGACATCGGGCTTGCAAGCAAAAGGCTAATACCTACAATTTCAAACTGATCAGGATTGTACTTGTCCAGGAACGAAATAGGTACGCCCATTTCACCATCGTAATCACTAGGAATAGCATCTGTAAAGGGCACTTCTATTGCCTCGTAATTTACATACTTATCATACCCTTCTTTGCCCGCCATTTTCTTGTTAAACTTTAGATTGTCCGCCATGGTCATAAGTCCCAGCGGCTGATGGCGGCGGCCATGATCCAGATTGGTAAACCAGCCTGTGCCAGCTACGCTTACAAATTTATTTCCCTCTTCGTCTTTATAGACTTCAGTTCCATGCATTGGGTATGTGTCGGGAACGCGGAAAGTCATATTTTTGCCGTTTACTCGCTTGTTAAATCTTGAACCTACCCATAGTTTGTTTTCTCTGATTAGCGGAAATATCTCTTTGTAGGTGATGGCGTTCATATTACCGATAATGCAAAATTTCTTGTCGTGGTCAATCAGCTGCTTGATGTACTCGCGGAACAAACTGAACGGCGGATTAGTAACCACAATGTCGGCTTGCTTGAGCAGTTCGATGCATTCCGGGCTTCGGAAATCCCCATCGCCTTTAAGCGGTTTCCATTCATTATTTCGGTTTGCTCTTAATTGTTTTGCTATATCTTCGTTACGAAATGCACCATCGCCATCATAATCACCTACGTCATTTATAATAAACCGCTTTGCTTGTGTTTTCGGGCGACCTTTTAGCGGTGGTTTCGTTTCTATTTGTTCGTCAAAGCCCGTCAGTACGAGCTGTGTTTCGTCGATAGGCGAGGGTTTATAACTGGTTGTTATAAGACGTTTCAACTTTAGTCTTTTAAAATTGAGGGTAAAGAAACGAAAGAAGTTGCTTTCAAACGGATCGTCGCAGTTGCAGTAGACTACCTTGCCGCGGAATGTATCTGGGTCATACTCCAGATAGGCCTCAATCTCCTTTTGGATATCCGTAAACTGGGTATAAAACTCGTCATTCTTGGCCTTTTTGGCCGCCCCAAGGTTGCTATTCGCCATTCTTGCTCCTAAAGTTATCCTTATTCTAGCCTTGTTTTATCAGGTTCGCCAGGCGAACGCAGGATAATAGCGCCGTGGGCTATGGCTTGTCAAGCAAAAACCGCCCTTCCATGGGGCGGTTTATGGGCAAAATATGCCTATGCTTACATTCGTTGCAGCATACTACCGTAGTGCTTAAGCATTCGCCCCTCCCCCAACAGCCAACAGAGAACAGAGTAAAACCCAAAAACCTGCAAATTCCCCATCTGTAAAGTGTAAAGGGTCGGACCCTTGGAAAACCTGTCTAGGGTCAGATCCTAGCAAAAACAAAATCCCCATCTGTAAAGGGTCGGACCCTTGGAAACTTGGAAAAATATAAACTACGCGCTGGTTGGGCGTGCTGTTTATAATTTGGATTTTACGTCGGAGATGATATCTCGCAGTTCGGCCGCTTTTTCGAACTGCAGGTTGGCGGCGGCCAGATCCATCTGGGCCGTCAAGTCTTTGATAAGATGACTGTACTCTTCCTTTGGAATCTTTTTAAGATCGAGCTTGGCCTTTTTGGCTTCTTCGCCTAAGTCTACGCTCATGCTTTTGTCTACCGCCTTTTGGATACCGGCCGGGGTAATGCCGTGCTGCTTGTTGTATGCTGCCTGGATGGTGCGGCGGCGGTTGGTTTCGTCTATAGTGCGCTGCATACTGCCGGTGACATTATCGGCATACATAATCACCCGGCCCTCAACATGGCGGGCGGCCCGGCCGACGGTTTGGATTAATGCCTGTTCGCTCCGCAAGAAACCTTCTTTGTCGGCGTCCAAAATCGCTACCAGTGACACCTCCGGCAAGTCCAGCCCCTCACGCAGCAGGTTGATGCCAACCACTACATCGTAGATACCCAGACGCAGATCACGCAGGATATCGGTGCGCTCTAACGTTTCGACATCACTGTGCAGATAAGTAACCTTGATGTTGATTTCTTTTAAATACTCTGTCAAATCCTCGCTCATGCGCTTGGTCAAGGTTGTTACCAGCACGCGCTGTTTCTTGGCTACGGTGTCGCGGATTTCTGAGATGAGGTCGTCTATCTGGCCCTCAATCGGCCGTATATTTATAGGCGGGTCAAGCAGGCCGGTCGGCCGTATAACCTGCTGGGCGGGCTCAGGGCTGCGTTCCAGCTCGTACTGCGCAGGTGTGGCGCTAACATAGACCACCTGGTTAATGTGGCGCTCGAATTCGGCGAAGTTAAGCGGCCGGTTGTCGAGGGCCGAGGGCAAACGGAAGCCGTGCTCTACCAGCACTTCTTTGCGCGCTCTATCGCCGTTGTACATGCCGCGCACCTGGGGGATGGTCATGTGCGATTCGTCGATGAACATCAGGAAATCATCGGGGTAATAATCCAGCAGTGTGGCCGGCTGTTCGCCCGGCTCGCGGTTGGTCAGATAACGCGAATAGTTCTCGATGCCCTTCACAAACCCCGTCTCTTCCAGCATCTCCAGGTCGAACTTGGTGCGTTGGTTGAGCCGCTGGGCCTCAAGCAGTTTGTTCTGCTTATTAAACAAGGCGGTCTGTTGCTCCAACTCCTGCTGTATCTTACCCAGGGCAACCTTGAGCTTATCGTACGGTGTAACATAGTGCGAACCCGGGAAAATCCTTAGCTCATCGCGCTTGCCGATAATCTCACCGGTCAGCGGATCTACATTAGTAATACGCTCTACCTCGTCGCCAAAGAATTCCACGCGGTAGGCAGTCTCTTCACCGGCCGGAAAAACATCTACCACGTCGCCGCGCACGCGGAAGGTAGAGCGGTGAAAATCAATGTCGTTGCGCTGGTATTGGATATCGGTCAGCTGGCGCAGGAACTTATCGCGCACCTTGCGTTCACCAATTTTTACATCAATGCTCAAGCCGGCATAATCCTCTACCGAGCCAATACCATAGATACAGCTAACCGATGCAACAATAATGACATCGCGGCGGGTCAGCAGCGCGTCTGTGGCGGCGTGGCGCAGGCGGTCGATCTCTTCGTTTATCTGAGAATCTTTTTCTATGTAGGTATCGCTGCGGGCAATGTAAGCCTCGGGTTGGTAGTAATCAAAATAGCTGACAAAATAATGGACGGCATTGTCCGGAAAAAACGTCTTAAATTCGGCATACAGCTGCGCCGCCAGAGTTTTGTTGTGGCTGAGCACCAGCGTCGGGCGCTGCACGTTTTGGATGACATTGGCCATGGTAAAGGTCTTGCCCGAGCCAGTCACGCCCAGTAAGGTCTGCTCCCTTTGCCCATCATTTAGTAACCCTGTAATTCGCTCAATAGCCGCCGGCTGGTCGCCCTGCGGGCTGTACTTACTCTTTAGCTCAAACTTGGTCATCTAAGTATTGTAGCAACAATTTAACGGACTATCTTGGCTTAGTGAAGGTGCGGCCATTGGCCGAGCACCGCTCGGGATAACTTTCCATGACCGGCTTGCCGGCATTAACACATTCCTGGAAGCTGTTTATGGATTCCTCTTTCCGGTTGGTCTTGGCATTGACCCGCCAGGCATACAACCCCGCTGCTGCCAGCAGCAGCACGATGATTATGATGAAGACTATCTCCCGCTTGCTGAACCGAAACTTATCGCTTGGCTTTAGCGCCGGTGTAACAGGCTCAAACACCGGTGATTGTTGCGGTTCGGGCTGTTTGTCTGGCTCCATTATTCTCTCCGGTTTAGTAATCTTTAGTGTACCATTGGGCCGCAAGCACCCCTATGCTTAAGTGCAGCCTGGGATGAAAAGCGAGGAACGTAAGCGAGCTGTATTTTTCATTCATTGGGCGCGTACCGGAGCTACTGCCCAGACTGCACCAAGCTGCGGGGTGCTAAAGTTTAAGTTTCTCGGGCTTGATCATGTTGTTATCCAGCTGGCGCAGTATCTGCTCTTCCAGCACCTTGTGCCCCATATAACGCATGAAAAGTTCGTTCCATAAACTCTCGCGCAGGTGGAAAATGATGCGGTGTTGGTAGGGCGCGCCCGTGCAGTACGACATGCTGACATCCATCAGGTTCAGGCTAACGGGCTGGCTGCCGGCCATGATGCCAACATAGTCCAGATCCTTCCAAAATCCCAGCTCTGGATCGATGTGATAAAGCTGCTCTTCGGCGCGGCGCCAGTGCAGATCCTCCGGTTGAACGTGAGGCTCGAATATCTCGGGGTGATTTTCGTTGCCGAGCTTGCCGTAGTAGCGCTGGATGACACGCCAGTGGACATGGTTGCCCGCCATCACAGCGGCACTGCGAATATCGGCATTGAGCGTTTCGGCAACCACGCGGCCGAAGTTATGTTTGACTTGGCTTAGCTTGAAAAACGCGCTATACAGCCTTATCTCGTTAAGATAGTGCAACAGCAGCGGCATAGCCGTGATAGCGATACCGTGCAGTTTTTCTAGCTTGGTTGGCAACATCAGGATAACGCCAAGTTCTTTGAGGTGGGTGATATTGTGGCGCTTTTTTTTCACGAATTCCTCGGCAATATCACCCCAGCGGTTTTTATCCATGATGATTATCTCAATCCCGCGCGATTCGAAGTCGGATGGATGCAGGTTTTTGTAGCCGGCATTAAATTTCTTGAGCCAGCCTGGTGACTCTGCAAAGCGCAGGGCCCCGTAAATTTCATACAAATTTTCGCGTTTGGTCATGGATTCGACCGAGGTGTAGCCCAGGTGTTTCATGACGGCTTTGGGCGGGCTAGCGTGCAGCATGCGCTTGGCAACGCTCTTCTTCAGCACCCATGCGTCTTTGGGCAGCTTTGCCTTATCCACGGCTTTCTTGATTAACGGCATCAGCTCCTGGGCATCATCGGGCTTAGTGCCGCCGATGTGGCGGACCAGGTGCAGATCATGAATTCTGATTTTATTTAGCAAGGCAAAGTACAATTCTTCGCCGGTCGTGTCCTTGGGGTCAAGGCCCAGCGCCTTAGCGGTGGCCTGCGTCTTCTGGATGATTTCGGCGATAAGCCGCGCGTCCATACCCGGCCGCCCGGTGGCCTCCTCGAGCTGCTTGATGCTCATACTGAACAATGGCTCTTCGGCCGCCAAAATCTGTGATAGTAAGTTACCCACCCGGCTTCTCCCTTAATTCCCTTTAAGCTTATCAGATTAATCTGGCTAGTTTCGTTGTGTAATTAGCTACATATAAGGTCTGCCTGCCTAGTGTTATAATCATAAGCAAGATGTCAGACCATAGAGTCGCCATAACACCGCACCGCGATGCTATCATCAAGCTGATAGACAGGGAAACCGAGCAGCGGGTAGACAGGATAGAAAAAGAATTCACGGCTGGGTTTGATATGGTCAATAAATACAACCACACCGTGACCGTGTTCGGCTCGGCCCGGGTGCTAGAGGACAACCCGTATTACACAAAAGCCCGGGAAATCGGCGGCATACTGGCCAGCGAGGGCTTTACTATTATTACGGGCGGCGGGGGCGGTATCATGGAAGCGGCTAACCGCGGCGCTTACGAAGCGGGCGGCCACTCTGTCGGTTTTAACATCAAGCTGCCGGCCGAGCAGCAGCTCAATCCTTACCTGACCGAATCCATGCCCTTCCGCTACTTTTTTGCCCGCAAAGTCATGCTGGCATACGCGGCTAGCGCCCTTGTTTGTTTTCCGGGGGGTTTTGGCACTTTGGATGAGATGTTCGAGGTCATCACCCTTATCCAGACCGGCAAGATGCCCAAGGTTCCGGTAGTGCTGGTAGGCGTGGATTTTTGGACGCCGCTTGATAACTTTGTGAAGAATAGCATGCTTGAGGGCCTTGCCCTGATCAGTCACGGCGACGAACAGCTGTACCGGATTACTGATAACCCCCAGGAAGTCCGGCGTATGGTAGAGGAATACCGCGAGACTACATCTGTCTTTAACATGCCCGCCGCTTAAGCGGCATAGTCGTGATACGACACCGTCATGGGGCGTATCCTGATAACTACATAGGTACCGGCATCCAGTTTGGTTACCGGCGGCATTAGTTTTTTGAATAAGTAAGACCGGGGCCGGACAATATGGCCAAATACCATATCGCGTATGCCCAGATCTGTCTCGACCTCGGCGAGGCCGCTTAACTGCAGCGTTTTGAGCGTGTCTGTCTGATGGACTGTCAGCGCCACCTGGCTATGCGCATAGATGTTCCTGCCCTTGGAGGTATCAGACTTGGTAAGGATATAAACCTGCTCCGACCGGTCTACGATATAGTGCACGAACGCGCCGTGGACATTGCCGGTACGATCTACCGTGGATATGACGCCGAGATCCTGGCTCCTTAAGAACTGGATTGCTGTTTCGTCAAAAGGTTCATCGAAATACGGTTCGCTTATCTCGGGCGTGTAAGTACCTGTTTTTTGGTCATACGTGCCCTTCTCAAGCCGTTTGCGCTCGATATAGGTCGTAAACAACCGCGCACATTTGCTATTAACGTAGCGTATAGCATAATCATTGATCCTGGTGTGCAGAATGACCGATGTAAACGGACCTGTGCTGGTCATTTTTATGCCAGAGATGACATCATATGTTAATTCGTCGGTAGTCATAAACAGGGCGCGGCGATCGACAAATACTACGCGGCGGTCCGTTGCGACCAGCATGGCGCTGACACCGCTGCCGATCTTGCCATAAATAACCCCGCGGATATGTTCGTCTTCATGCAAGATGCGCGGCAACTCCTTGGTTGCCATTTTGGTCAGTCCATAACGCGTCATGCCCGCCGCCAATAGCTCATCGTGGATCCTGCGCATGCGGTTGCTGTTCATGGTACTGGCCTCCTACGGCAAAAGTATTGTCCTGCTACTAGTATACTCCCTGTTAGCAAGGGATGATACAGCTAGGGGCTAGGCCGGTTTGGGTACGTACCAATCGGGAGCTTTTTGCAGCCACTCCTGCAGCTGTTCTTCGGTTTGCAGGCCTTCTTGGGCGCCGGCGTGCTGGACGACATTCATAGAGTTTACCGGGCCCCACATCAGGGCTTCCTCTACGGTTCTGCCCTTCATGATAGCGGCGGTGAAGGTGCTGGCAAAGGCATCACCGGCACCGGTGCGCTCGTAAGGCGGCGCGATGTCAGGATAGATCGGCATAAACCAGCGGCCGTGTTCTGAGCTGGCATGTGCGCCGTTAGGTCCATCGGTGATACAGACAATTTTCGGACCAAGAGCATGCAACTTGTCGAATTGGTCGTGGATGTCATGGATGTCACCGCCGCCCACCAGCGTAGCTTCTTCTTTGTTGAGCACCAGAATATCGGTGTGCTTGTAGAGTTTCTTCAAGCGCTCAGCGCCAAACTTCATCTGGAAGGTACCCGGCTGGAAGGCCAGCTTGGTTTCGGGGTTTTCCTCTAGCCAGTCCGCCATATCATCGTGGAATTCCAGACTGTTTTCGGCTATGGAACTGAAATATATCCACTTTGGCGCCTCCCGCTTGCGCAGGTTCGGCCAGGAGTATTCGTACTTCTCATGGTTGATAAGGATGGTGCGCTCCTCGCGGTACCATAACACGTAGTGGTAGTTGCTGATCTTGCCGGGGTTCACGGTTACCCAGCGGGTGTCTACCTTGCTTTTATGCAGGGCAGCAATGATGCCGCGGCCGTATTTGTCCTCGCCAACATTAGTAACAAAGCCGCATCTAAGGCCCAGGCGGGTCAGCGACACGGCAGCATTAGCGGCGTTGCCCACGCCCTCGATGATAATGGCCTTCTCAAACGGCAGCTTGGTGCCGTATTGCATAGCCAGCCACTTGCCGTGCTCGTTGCTATAGGTATGCGCCTGGTCATCAAACAGCTTGATAAACGCGTCAGATACGACATCGCCTACACTCAGTACATCTACCGGTTCCGTGCTCATGCCGTTAGAACCCGCTCAACTTTCCACGCATATTATGCGTATGGACTACACAGTTGCATCCGGTCATCATATTTTCTACCTTTGTTTCCTGGTTTCTAACGGGACTCATGCCACCCCCCATCAAAGTGTTTATGCTTATCTTAACTGTAATTATGGCACGAGATCTGGCTCTGACAAAGCCTTATTTGCGTGTTTTTACGTAACTTGGGTTTTTGGGACGAGTTATAAC
>JBATRZ010000010.1:0-3310 GCA_049292975.1 Saccharimonadales bacterium (SeqCode)
CAGGGCAAAGGGAACCTCCGGCCTGGGTTTCTCACCCTACCCCATGAAACAGGTCTCATGGGGACCCCGTCATCGCTCCGGCAAATCAGAGATTTGTCGGGCTGCTCTTCCCGAAAAAGTAGATAAAAACGAGGCAAAGTAAAAATTTGACCTCGTTTTTGCTATTCATGGGTTAGAACAGAGGGCAATGAGTGATTTTGACCCAAATATGGATGTGGATTTTGATGCTCTCGCTGAAGAAATCGATACCGAACGCATTGTGCGCAGCGGTATGGCAATGCTGGAGATAAGCGAAACAATCGCCGGAATTGCGGATACAAACAGGCGGACGGCTATTCTGTTTGACGAGATAGAGCTGCTGCTGGACGCGCTTGAGGCAAAGCAACCCCCCACTGCATAAACGTACTTTTTGATGATGTTGTTGCGCATAGGGCCAAAATATCGTACAATGTGCTGAAAAGGGAGAGAGCACCAGTGGCATTATTTAAACGCAATAAGAACGATTCCGTCCTGCCAGAGGTAGACGAGTATTATCAGGCAGAACGCCGCGACCGCGGCTGGCTAGCCTGGGTTTTGGCTTTGGTATCTGTCCTGGTAGTTGTCTTTACGGTCATCGGCCTGTTTATGGGCGGCCGCTGGATCTGGAACAAAGTGACCGGTAATGACGATGCCAACGAAGTCGGGGTTAGCGATAACGAGGCCAGTGACAAAGATGAAATCTCCGTAGATGGTGACCCGAACGAGACCAAAAAAGATGATAGCAGCAGTGATAACGAGGCCGCCGGCGATGACAACAACTCAACCGGCTCTGCTGGCACTGGCGGCAGCGGTTCTGTCAGCCAGGGTACGGTAAACGCACCGGCGGCAACCGATACACCAAGCACGGGCGACAGCTCGGGCAATAGCGCCGCCACAACGCCGCGCACTGGTGATGACACAGAGAACCTGCCAAGTACTGGCCCGGCCAGCCTGCTCAGTACCTTCATGGGCGTTAGCACTTTGGCTGGCGGCATTCACTACATCGTAGAACGCCGCAAGCGCTAGTTTTTAATTCAGAGCGCCTAGCCTGAGCTACGCCCCATGAAACAGGTTTCATGGGGACCCCTGCGCAACGCCCCATGAAACAGGTTTTATGGGGACCCCCTGCGCTACTTCCTCTAGCACTCCCTCACAGTATGTAAATATTGCTCGGTCCGTGCTTTTCTAAAGCGCCTTGCTATGCATTCCTGTATTAAAAACTAGATTGATAGACAGCAAAATCCCCGGACGGCTGGGGTTTTTTTATGCTTTGGTTACTCAATTGTCTTTAGTGAGATAATCAATCTCATTGACAATATCCAGTAAAGCCTGAGCCTTGGCTTTTTCGCCGGTGATGGCCCGGGCAGCTTCGTAGGCGGCTTTTACCAGCGTCTGGTCGTCGGTGGCCTGGAGCATCATCATGGTGGTGTTAAAGCGTTCCTCGGGCGACTGGTTCAGGTGGCCGATAAGCGGTGACAGTTGCTGCAGGGCCTGTTGCTTGATGGCGCTCAGGTCGTCTGGGCTGTCACTGGACGGCCGGGCACCAGCAGCGTCAGCCGTGGATTCTTCGGCGGCCTCTGGCTCTTCAATAGTTCCGGGTTCTTCATCGGCTGTTGATTCATCTTTGGCGGTTCCGGCGGATTCTGTCTTGGCAGCCGCTTCAGGATCTGATTGCGGCTCTTCGTCTTGGGCAATGACACCGGCCTCTGCTGCTCCAGGCTCTGCAGGCTCTTCTTTGGGTGCGCCGGTATAATCGTTGTAGGCAGGGCTATGCACGTCATCGTGCTCGTGCTCATCAACGGCGGGGGCGGGAAGGGTGGTACCGGTCATGATGTAATCCTCGGCGGGCACATCCGTACCGGCGTCTTGGACAAGCGGCGCCGAAGAGCCGGCGTCCTGTACGGGTACGATGGTAGCCGCGGGTGAGGCTATATCGTCAGTGACGGCATGAGGTTCATCCGTCTGGGCTGCATTGGTTGCCGGGTCGTCGAAAACCGGTGCTGCCTGATTGTTGTGATTGCCAAAGATTCCCACCGCTATAATCTCCTGACCATTTTAGTAGTATTGATGTATTCCATTACAATGTACCATAAGCGGTAAATAAGTTAAAAGTTCATTAAACCGGAAACCGGACGCAATAAAAGACGTCATGGACTTTAGACGTCTCGGACTTTAGACTAGAGCTTATGCTTGATGATTTGAAATATATCCATGAGAAGGATGCGCAGGATGCCTTAGGCATTGCCGAAAAGCAGTGGCAGCAGCTGGAGCACCAGTTTGATCTTGGTGACTGGTCATGTGAGCCGGGTGCGGTGCAGAACGTTGTCTTTGGTGGCATGGGCGGCTCGGCCCTGGCGGCACTCATCAGCCAGAGCTGGCCAGGCTACGGCGTGCCGTTTGAAATTGTGCGCGGTTATACCATCCCGGCCTACGTATCAGACAAGACGCTATTTATTGCCAGTAGTTATTCAGGCAACACCGAGGAAACTATCGAGGCCATGGGCCATGCCCGCGGCAAAGGCGCATTAGTGGTCGTGATCGCCTCCGGCGGTAAGATGCAGGAGCTAGCCCAAGAGTATGGCTATCCGTTCGCCCAGATTCCCGGCGGCATGCAGCCGCGGCATGCCGCCCTGTACAGCCTAAAGGCACTGGTAACGGTGCTGGAGCGGGCGGGACTGGTTACTCCAGACAGCGCGGAGGCCAGCCTGCATGAGGCGGCCGGATTCCTAAACAATGCTGTCTTAAAATGGCGCGCCGATGTTAAAACAGCCGATAACGAGGCCAAGCAGTTCGCGCTTGAACTATCTGGCAAATCGCCGGTCATCTATGCCGGACCCAAGCTGTGGCCAGCGGCTTACAAATGGAAGATCAGTATGAACGAGAACGCCAAGAATGTTGCCTGGTGCAATGCTTTTCCTGAGTTTAATCACAATGAGTTCCTGGGCTGGACATCCCATCCGGTAGACAAACCCTACGCTGTTGTGGAGCTAAAGAGCAGCCTGGAGCACGAGCGCGTTATCAAAAGATTTGATGTCACGAACAAATTATTAAGCGGCCGCTGGCCAGAGCCGCACGTGGTAGAAGTAAAGGGCAGAACTTTGCTGGAGCAGCTGCTCTACGCCATCGCCCTGGGCGACTTTGTCTCTATTTATTTGGCGCTGCTGAACGGCCTCAACCCCACTCCGGTGGATCTAATAGAAAAGTTCAAAACCGAACTAAACACCTAAAATTTCTAAAACACGTAAAAATCCCCATCTGTTAAGGGTCCGACCCTTTGTCAATTGTCAGGAAA
>JBATRZ010000011.1:0-16200 GCA_049292975.1 Saccharimonadales bacterium (SeqCode)
CACCCATGGTGATGGCCGTACCGGCGATAGAAGCGGCATTCTGCACAGCTTCTTTGGCCACACGGGCGGGATCCACCACGCCTGCGGCCATAAGATCTACCAATTTAT
This sequence comes from Saccharimonadales bacterium (SeqCode), assembly GCA_049292975.1. Lineage (GTDB taxonomy): Bacteria > Patescibacteriota > Saccharimonadia > Saccharimonadales > JACDBH01 > JBGSWE01. The sequence goes on from JBATRZ010000011.1 coordinate 109, forward strand.
TCGGGCTATTCACATTAACACCTTGGCCCGCTTTGCCCTTGCGGACCTGCGGCAGCCACTCGTCAGCATTGAGGCCGGCATTGGTCAGCAGGATTCTAAACGGCTGTTCCAGGGCGCCAACCAGGATGGTCTTACCGGCAGCCACGGTAGCGTCATCGGTGGCGGCAGATTTGATAGCGCCCGAGGCATTTATCAGCGTCACGCCGCCGCCAGGTACCACGCCCTCAGACAAGGCAGCTTTTACGGCGGCTACGGCGTCGTCTACGCGGAACTTTTTCTCTTCTATCTCGGTCTCGGTAGCACCGCCTACCTTGATTACGGCCACTTTGCCGCTAAGGGCTGCCTGGCGCTTGTCCAGCTGCTCGCGGTCGTATTCGGAGCTTGCGCTGGCCGCTTGCGACTTAATCTGGCCGATGCGGCCCCTTACAGCGGCACCGGAACCAGCCCCCTCGATGATAGTCGTCTCGTCTTTGGTAACGATGACCTTACGGGCGCTGCCTAAGTAATCCTCGCCCTCAACGTCAAACGTCTCGTGCAAATCGGCGGTATTAACCACGCCGCCCGTTAATACGGCGATGTCGTCCAGGATATCTTTGCGGCGGTCGCCGAAAGCCGGCGCCTTGATGGCTACCACGTTCAGTACACCCTTGAGCTTGTTCAGCACCAAAGTGCCCAGTGCTTCACCATCCACATCTTCGGCGATGATAACCAGGTCTTTTTTGCCGCTAGCAGCCACGCGCTCTAAAACGGGCAGGAATTCCTGGATAGAACTAACCTTCTTGTCAGTGATATAAATATGCGGCTTGTCCAAAACCGCTTCCATGCGGGAAGTATCGGTCACCAGATACGGGCTAACAAAGCCGCGGTCAAAGGTAAAGCCCTCTACTACTTCGGATTCAAGATCCAAGCCCTGGCCTTCTTCAACTGTTACTACGCCGTCTTTGCCGACTTTTTCGATAACATCGGCGATAAGTTTGCCAATTTCCCCGTCGCCGGCCGAGATAGTGGCAACCTCGGCCACGCGGTTTTTCTTGCCTGTGATATCCTCTTTAAGACCATCCAGCGCACGTATAACATCATGAGCGGCCGCTTCCAGGCCGACTCTAAGCAGCATCGGGTTGTGCCCCGCGGCAATCAGTTTGTTGGCTTCATTCAGGATGTGATAGGTCAGTACAGTCACGGTGGTGGTACCGTCGCCTGCCACATCGTTCATCTTGCTGGCGGCCTGCTTGATAAGCTCGGCGCCTACCTTGTAACCCAGAGTTTCGTCATCGACATCGGCGATTTCCACGCCCTTAGCTACGGTCACACCGTCATGCGTGACGGTTGGGTGGCCATAGGATTTGCTGATAACCACGTTGCGGCCCTTTGGCCCCATGGTCGTTTTGACGGCGTTGTACAAAACTTCCGCGCCGCCTAATACCCTGCGGCGGGCGTCTTCGTCATAAAATACCTTCTTACTCACTTGTTCCTCCGTTCATAAATTTCACAATTTCCAATTTACATTTTTCATTAATTTATCATTTTTTCAGCTATCCTTTACTTGGCAAATGTTACCTTGTTAAATTACTGTGAATTGCTAAATGATAAATGTGAAATGGTTATTTTACCGTCGCGTAAATGTTTTCTTCGCTCACCAGCAGATAGGTCTTGCCGTCCAGGCGGACCTCGGTGTTGGCGTAGCCGCCGTAGATGACACGGTCGCCCACCTTAACCTGCATCGGGATACGCTCGTTATCGTCCCCAACCTTACCCGGACCAACCGCGGCAACTGTGGCCACCTGCGGCTTTTCCTTGGCGGCAGCGGGCAGATACAGTCCGCTCTTGGTCTTTGCTTCCGGTTCGTCCATCGTCAGCACGACATAATCGTTAAGCGGCGTCAGTGGTACGCTCATACACTCCCCCTTCTTTTAGATATAAATTAAAACGTAAAGCATAAAGATGATTGATATCTCTCGCAAATGGCATCAATCATCAGCACTCATCATAGCCGAGTGCTAACGCGTCGGTCAAGTCCTAGCTTTTAAACAAAGGACGATTGTCCTGCAAGGTCGGTTCGTACTGGGTTAAAAGTGTGGCTACGGTTGCCAGGGCGGTGGTTTCCGCATTCCCGCCTGCCGGCATAGCAGTGTCCGGCCGCATACCCGCCAGCCCCAGGCTGCCCAGGGCGGCTTGGGTTGTAGCATCCTGCGGGACCTCATACATAACTTCATCGTCCAGGCTGGTAATACTCACCTCGTGCGCCGATCCATAAACCGAGAATTCCGTTTCCGATAAAAGGGCACGCAGCACTCCGTTATTCTTGATTTTGAACTCAAAGAAAGCAAAACGCGGATCCAGGCGCCGTTCGCTGCCATGAGGCGCCGGCAGATACGGCACGCTGACCCGCACGCCCGAAGCCTTGGCGATAGGATTGGCCCAGGGCTTTGGTATCAATAGCATGCGTTCGTGCCCGGCAGGCACCGACTGGTTGGCGCCGCCAGCGATAATAAAGCGCCTGGCTACCGGCATAACGTCATCGATCGGCCGCATTTTGTCCCACAGGCCGGTAATCAGCCCCAGGGCTTCTGCGCGGCGCTCATGGGTATGCGGGCCAATCTGAAACTCAGCTTCAAAAGCTGCATAATCAAATCCGTTCGGTTCTGTGTTGCTCATAACAGGTTTATTTTACAACTTTTTATGGCGTAGGTCAATTTTTGGCTTGAAGATTTGACAAAATGTAGTAAAATTAACTGGTCACATTCACAATACCCGATTGGGGGCTCCTAAAAATGGGAGACAAGACACACCGCTGCGTGCTCGGCACATTCCACCGGGTCCGCACCGAGCCCATGCCGCGAACCAAATTCACCAGGGCGTACTTCACCTCGGACTTCGTGCCGAGCGACGAGTGCCTCACCCTGATGGAGCGTGCGGCAGAGGGCATCGAGGGCATCGTTGGCGTCATCAAGACATTCGACGATGGGACGAGCTTTGCACTCGTCTTCGCAACCGGCGTCCATACCGACGTCACAGCGGCTCTCTGGGTCACCGCGTTTAGAAAATTGTGCTCCGGCACACCGAAGCACCAGCGCGACAGCCTCGTCACCAACCGCACCTTCGTCCACCCGGACCCCGTGCGCGAGCTCGTAGCAACTTATTCAGACCGCTACAGCTCCGACGACAGCTGACGCTGGCACACGTGAATGGGACGCCCCCTGGGCAGAACCGGCGGACCCTTGTGGTTCGAACGGCTCCCAGGGGGCAACCCAGGGCTTGGTTATAGAGCGAAAGCTCCAGTTTGTAAGATTTTTGTAGGCAACCGCTTACAACCAAATCTACCAACTGTACTACCAAGCCCTGATCCTCCCTCCACCCGACTATCAGAGACTAATGACTTATTCCTAAACCTGTGCCTTGCGCTGACGAACAAAGTCACCAATGCTATCTACATTATTAAACCGTAGCGCTCTATCCTCATAATCGTCACGTTCACGTGACGGCTCAACCAGTATCCTACCCTTGCTAGCATCAATCGCAAGCTGGTGTATCTCACGGCGCAGCTGCTGTGATTTCAAATCGGGTTTATCAGGGGCCACGCTCAAAAACCAAGCGCCGAGGCGCTGCGTTTCGCTGGCAGACAGATGTGACCGGTCAATATTGCGGTTGCCTACTCCACGGCCTTCCTCTGTCTTGTCGCTATACCACACTGGTAAATCGGCGTTACCGGTTGCATTGTTCTTGGCAAATACATTGCCCATCCAGTAGGTGGTGGCTACTCTTGCCTGCGGGAATGCACGCTCAAAGAATTTCTCAGCGTACGACAGCGTGCGGCCCGTAGAACGCACCTCATCTACAATGAGCACTGTCTTGCCATCAAACTGCGTTGGGGCCGTGTCAATAGCTGCTGTGATTCCGTTTTGCCTATCCTTTGGATTGCTCAAAAAAACAGAGCGCAAGCTGCGAATAATCGAGGGGTCAATCTCGTCCACGCGGCTGGTACCAATGCCCTCTGGATCAATCGTGGAAGTCCATTGGTTGCGGTCTATATTCACAAAGCGATGCTTGGGTTCGGGCGCTGCAACGCCGTTCTCGTTACTAGCTAGCAGGGGCCAAAGTTCCCGGATCATCCAAGACAAAGGACGCGCTGATTTATCTAGCCACACAACATAGTCTACCGGCTGTCTGGTGCGTTCGCCCGTTTCGGAATCGATTGATTCAACGCCGTTTGTTATCTGGTGAACCAGATTATCAGTAAGCCGTATGTATTCTGTCTTTAGGGCTTCATCGCTCTTGAAACTACCATCGGTGCGCTCATGCCCCTTTAAGAGGCTATATTCAAAGGTGTCCTGCACATCAATATCTGGCAGGGTCATCTGTACTGGCGATAGTGATTCAAAATCACGGTTCATATCTGTTACATTTTAGCATAAGCTTTACTTTTTGTCAAGATTTAATATATCGTTGCTATGTTACAATCGATGAAGCTTATGACTAAGATAAAAACCAGAATTTATTATCTGGGTTCACCCGCCGGCGAAACATTCGTTCAGGAGATGATGACTATCTGTTCACGCGACAAAGCGTATCCCGGGATACGATGCGAAGCGAAACAGGTAGACAGCGCGCCATACGGAAGTTCCGGCAGGGGGAAGCCCCGATGATAAATTCTAAAGTACTGATGTCAGGCGCCGATTACTTCAGCGACACCCAAGCCATCAACGCCTATATGGATGCTCACGTCGCTGTAGATATCGGTAAGGCTGCCGAGGAGCACAATGCCATACGGATGAGCCTGGAATCTGCCGGCACAGAGGTGATCAAGATCCAGCCGCCCAGCGGCTGCCAGGACGGCGTTTACACCGCCAACTGGGCGCTTACCAGGGGCCAGAAGGCCGTCATGTCCCGCCTGCCGGATGCCCGTAAGGACGAAGAAGCCTTTGCAGCGGCCGAGTTGCACCGCCTGGGCTTCGATATCATCACAGTGCCTAATAACTGGCGCTTCTCCGGCCAGGGTGATGCCCTGCCCTGCGGCAATTACCTGTTCTGCGGCTCGGTCTACCGGACTGACGCTCAGGTTCATGCTTTTTTGGCTGAGACACTCGGCTACGAGGTTATCGGCCTGCAGACCAAACCCAAACGCCGCTTTTTCGGCCTGGGTCCGCGCGTCACCAACAAATATTCGGGCTGGCCGGACAGTTATTACTACGATTTAGATCTGGCCCTGGCCGTCATCAAAGCACCAAATGAAGAGACCTGCACCCACGGTGCCCCCACTTTGAGCGGCGGCGCGTTTTCTCTTCAAGAAAGCGACCAAGGCGTACAAAGGTACGATGCGGGAGATTTAGCAGAGAAAAAACGTGCCGGCGCCAAAGAAGCCAGCAGTGCCGGCAGCCCTGCTGTTGGGCAGGCTGGCTGGTGTGGGTGCCGTGGACTGATCGCCTGGAGCCCCAGTGCGTTCAACTCGGATTCTGCGGCCAAAATCCGTGCCTTGCCGGTTGATAAGATAGAGGTCAGCTTTAAAGAGGCCCAGCACGCCTTCGCCTGCAACCTCGTCTCTACGGGCGAAACAGTGGTGATGAGCGCCTTCGCCCCGCGTTTAAAGAGAGAGCTTGAAGCCCGCGGCCTGAAGGTACTGACCCCTGTAGTCAAAGAATTGGGCAAGGGCGGCGGCTACATCCGCTGCACCACGTTGTCCCTGGACAACGTGTAGAGGTTAGAGTTCAGAGACTAGAGATTAGAGCGTGCACGATGTGTCCGAATAAATGCACTTAGTAATTTTCCTGTTTCTTCAAGAGATTTTTGCGTAGCTTCATGTGATACCTCATCAATAAAGCCAAGATCACGCGCAATTTGAAGATGACTGTCCAATTCATAGAGAGATCCCTGTGCAATGACATAGAAGTGCTCTCTGTCCTTGCTTGCGGTTCTTCCAAATCCTTCAGCAATGTTCGCCGGAATGGACGTCGCTGCCCGCTTTATCTGTGAAGTCAGTGCGTACTTTTCGTCAGCAGGCAGTAATTTTGCAGCCCTGTAACTTACCAACACGAGTTCTCTGGCCTTCTGCCAGACTTTTAGATCCCTGTATGTTTTTATCCTTTGTTCCATTCTAGTCTCTAACCTCTAGTCTCTAACCTCTCCCTCAGGGCAGCACGTACCGTGCTGATCTCGTCCCAGGGGTGTTCGCCGTCGGCACGTTCGATGGTCTTTTCATGGCCCTTGCCCAGCAGCAGCAGCGTATCGCCCTTTTGGGCCCGCGAAACCGCGAATTTGATGGCCCCCGGGCGGTCCAGTATCAAAAACAGGTCTTTATCCCGTATTTTGCCTGCTTCTTCGGCGCCGCCAGCTATCATGTCCATGATTTCGTTACCGTCGATGTCCCTATCATCCTCTTCGGTGATAATCACTTCATCGGCGTACTCGCCCGCTAATCTGCCCTGGATGGCCCGTTTGGCCTCGTCGCGCCTACCGGCCGAACCGAACAGCACTATTAGCTTACCCTTTACCACTGGCCTGAGATCCTTAAATAACTTCTCAAAGCTGTCGGGCGTATGCGCAAAGTCTACGATAACGTCAAAGTCCTGGCCCTCGTTCACCGGATCCATGCGGCCCTCTACGCGCCGTAGGGCGGCAATACCGCGCTCAATCTGCTCCTTGTTCAGGCCTAAGACCCCGCCTACGGCCACTGCCGCCAAAGAGTTGTAAACGTTAAATTCACCGGGTATGTGGCACTCAATCCGCAGTTCGTCACCCCTGTAGACAGCCTTATAGCGGCTGCCGCCGCTTGTCAGCTTCACATTTTGCGCGCGTAACTCGCCCAAATGCTGGCCATAGGTCACGTTGCGCTTGATATCGCCGCCAAACAGGGTGGCAGACGGATCCTCGGCGTTGATAATGCCCATGCGCAGGCCTTTTTTATTCTTGTCGGCCAGTTTGAACAGCTTGCGCTTGGCATCACGGTAGTTCTCGAACGTGCCGTGGTAATCCAGGTGCTCATGCGTGACATTGGTCATAACAGCGATAGAATACGGGATACCCCACACGCGGTTCTGCGCCAGGGCGTGGGACGTCGTCTCCAGCACTATCCAATCCACCCCCTGCCCCCTCATCCACTTTAGGCGCCCGATTAGCTCGCGCACCGGCACGTTGGTCATGTGATGTATCTGCGGATGAATATCGTCGCCCACACCGTAGGCCACAGTACTCATGATACCGGCCTTATAGCCTGCCTCAACCAGCATCTTGTGAATCATAAAGGTGGTGGTGGTCTTGCCATTGGTGCCTGTCACGCCAATAACCTTGAGGTTGCGGGCCGGAAACCCGTGCAGGGCGTGCAGCAACATCGCCTCCAGCAAATGGCCGGTGGGCTCAATCTTCTTAAACAGGCTGGCGGGCAGCAACTTCTTTAATAACCTCTTCACTAGCATCTATTGTAAAGCAAAAGAGCCCCAGGATGTGGGGCTCTTTTTTGGTTATTTGGTTTTCCTTAGGCACTCTTGTAGCGGGCAATCTGTTCGGCCGTAGCACTAATGCTGTCGCCGATGTTCATGCCGCGGGCTTGTTCCTGCCAGCCGGCACCCATAACTTCGCTCAAGAAGTTATCGATGTTGTGGCTAGGAATGCCTTGCGATTCAGCCCATGACCAAGCAGTTGGGTTGCCAGGCTTCCAGGTTTCCATGACGGTGAAGGTGCTGTTGCCCGTAGGAACAGGCATTTCAGCGGCCGCCTGGGCAGCGGCATCAAGGTTGGCATCACCGCCCAGTATGTTGGCAGCAGCTTCGTAGTTGATGCCACCGCTTGCGGTGCCACTAGTACCACCCAGGTTGGCGTCGCCGGTCAGGATATCAGCAGCAGTCTCGTAGTTGTAGCCTGTACCGGAACCGGTGCCGGGGGCTAGGTTGTGGGCATTATTGCCGCGCGGGCCTTCCCATAGGTTGTTGATATTATCCCAGGCTTGCTCCGCTACGGGTGTATCCTTCAAAAAGAATATGCCGGCACCAGCGGCTGCAACGCCACCCAGGGCATACAGGGCCCTATGGCTGCGGGGACGCTCGCCGCGTTCCTGGCGGCGGACATTAAACTCGGAAACCAGCTGCACCGGGGTCTTGGTTAGTACTGCTGCTTTCATGCGGTTCCAGCGTGACGTACGGGCGGCAGGCTGCTCAAGTTGATCGGCGAAATAGTCGCTGTCCAGCTGGACGGCATCTTCGGCGTGCGGAGCGGCCCACATGCCGTCAGCGGCGACGTGGCCGATGATATTGCCGTCTGCATCACGTTCTACAGAGCTGGGCTGAAGCGTAACTGGGCGGTCCAGGCTATGGGCTGTCACGCGGGGAGCAGCGAGCCTTAGTGACTGGGCAGAAGGGGCCGTGCGGCTGCTTTGTGCGGCTAGACGAACCGTCCTAGCATCCGGTAATCCGGTTGTTGCGGGAGTTTGACCAAAAGGGGCAGCTAACTTGCCGGTAGGTGCTGCGAAGCCTACTGGGGCTTCTGTTATGGGCTGTTCTTGCTTACCTATGCCTAGTTTTTCGTTAAGTAGTGCTACGAGTTCGGCGCGGGTCTGCTTATTCACTTCTTTAAGGCTGTGCAGAGTATCAATAAACCCGCTTACCTCGTTTTCATTCATAACACTGCTCGCCTGGGCACGTATGATGTAGTCCTGGATGGCATCCTCGGCCTCTTTGACAGCCTTAGTGTCGTTGTTGTACTCGGCTCGCGCCCAATCATCTACGAGATCTTCTGGGCCTTGCAGGACCGGCTCTGCTTCTTCACTCTCAGATTCATGTTTACCTAGAACCAGCGTATCCCTTTCCGTATCAGCAACGGCATCGGTATAGCCCTGCACATGTGCCCGGGCAAGCTGTTCTTCGGTTGTCATTTCGTTCCATGGCTTGCGGATGCTGTTTCCCTGCACTGAGGCGGCAGCGCCAATCTCAGCAACACGCTCACGGCTCATAAACTGGCCGTTTTCTTCCTGATATAGGTGGCGGCCATTCTCTAAGACCTGGCCCTTTATGAGCATCTCATCGGGGTTTGGAGCTGGAAATTGTTCGTTCATGGTTAGTTTAGGTCCTTAGATTTAATAGTTTTTTTGATTTTATGTTTTAATAAGCCTATTCTAGCAAAACTTAAGCTTTTTGTCAATATTATTTATAATTTTATTGTCTATAAAGCAAATACTATATATCGCTGTCTGATAAGATACAAGTATGAGAATGTTAGGACTCGTATTACGACCATACCCCGGCCTGCAAACTTCTTTTGAGGCAAGCTACGGCATTTTTGCTTCGCAACGTATCTACGGATACGCTTTGGCGCAAGAAATGCCCTATCTTGCGCGTCAAAAGGAAGTTTTCGGCTTGCGAGGTAGGTCATAATGCGAGTCCTCGGGATCGAAACCAGCTGCGATGAGACAGCCGCCGCCATCGTAGAGATAGGCGAAGACAATGCCTTAACCCTGCTTAGCAATGTCGTGGCCTCTTCTATGGAACTACATGTGCAGTACGGCGGCGTGGTGCCCGAGATAGCGGCGCGCAGCCATATTGAGGCAATCATCCCTGTTATTGACGAGGCGGTAGAACCGGTGGGCTGGGATACCATAGATGCCATCGCGGTGACATACGGCGCGGGCCTGGGCGGCTCGCTGCTGGTGGGCGTAATGACGGCGCGGTCTTTGGCTATCGCGAGGGATAAGCCGCTGTATGCAATAAACCATGTTGAGGGGCATGTGTATGCCAACTTCATAACTAAAGTTGGCCGGATGAGCAATTCGCAATTAGCAATTAGCAATAAATTAGCGATGGGCAATGAGCGTTTGCAGGCCAATGGCAAATCGCAAATGGCCAATGTTTTGCCAATTGCAAATGGCCAATTGCAAATTCAAAGCTATTCCCTACCCCCTGCTCCGCCAAAATTCCCAATTCTGGCCTTGATCGTGTCTGGTGGCCACTCGCAGCTGGTGCTGTTTAGGGACCACTTTGATTACACCCTGTTGGGGCGCACCCAGGATGATGCCGTGGGCGAAGCCTTCGACAAGGTGGCCAAGATGATCGGCCTGCCCTACCCTGGCGGCCCATCCATAGGTAAAAAGGCGCTGGAGGGCGACGCGCACGCCTTCCGTTTGCCCAAGGCAAAGATGCCGCATAAGTACGACTTTAGCTTCTCGGGCCTGAAAACGGCCGTCCTGCGCCGCGCCCAGGCTATGTGCGGGCAGGATTTCACGTTTCCCAGCAAAAACCTGCCAGACAGGCTGTCTGAGGCTCAGAAGGCTGATATTGCCGCCACCTTCCAGCGCGTGGCCATAGAAACAGTCGTAGACAAGACTATCGCGGCATACGAAGAGTACTCGCCTGCCTCGGTAGTCATAGCCGGCGGCGTGGCGGCCAGCCCGGAACTGCGCCACCAGTTGCGCGAGCGCCTTGCGGTAATGAGCGATGCGCGATTAGCAATGAGCGATAAATTAGCGATAAGCAATGGGCAACTGCAGCCTCATGGCCAATCGCCAATGGCTAATGTTTTGCAGATTGCCAATGGCAAATTACCAATTAGTGACCGCCTGCACTTCACCGACCCTAAACTATGTACTGATAACGGCGCCATGATTGCTGCCCTGGGCGCCTTCAAGGCAAGCCTGGGTCAAAAGCCCGCAGATCCGTACACACTTGGCATCGCACCAAACTTAAGTATGTAGCTTAGCCGGCGCAGTCCAGCACCAAGTTTACTTTGGTGCCGTGGCCAAGCTTGGCCAGGATGAGGGATACAAGCCGCAGGCGCCTGCCGGCCCTTACGCTTTGGAGATCCAGCCGAATTTGAGTATGTAGCCGCCGCAGCGCGCCATGCCCGCCGGATTCTCTTGAGATCCAGCCCAACTTATCGGTGTAATTATTGGACCGGTTTTAAAAGCACTACTGCCCGCGTAGCGGCATCTAGATTGCCCTCTTCCCTGCCGTAAGTATATGGGCCAGGGTGTTCACCAGTTTCTATCAAATAACGCCTGCCGAAGCCGTCCAAACCTACTTTGCGGTATCCGTCGGAGAGTGCCTGGGAATCGTAGACCATAAGGGCTGGCGAGATATCACTCGCATCGCCCGCATACCAGAACGGGTCCTCAAATTGATCTAGGCATTTTTGGCGGAGCAGCTGGCCCAGGGGCACGGCAAATGTCCAGAAACGGTCGCCATGCGTGCGCTCTACTATCAGCCGGTGCGTGCCGCGGACACCGCATAATAGCACGTCTTCTTCCCTGTCCAGCAGCCTACGTTTCCCGAGACTTTCAACCACTGTCTCCAGTAGTGTTTCTGCATCGTAGCTCTGGCGCTGGATATCAACGGGTACACGCAAGAAATCAAAGTTATTTGCACGCCTTATCATTATTGAGCGCCATTATAGCGGACGGGTGACCGCATGTAAAAAAATGGGTGTTGCAATGCGGCCGTACAAGGCTTATGCTTGGATGGAAAACAAACAGCTGCTTGCCCCTTTAAAGGGCCGTACCTTATGAACAAAAAGCAGTACAGAGAGGGCACTCGTAATACCTTTCGTGAAAAAAGGCCTGTATTTTAATGGCCTTTTTCCATTTCACGTGAAGATGGGGGATGCGTTGATTTGACATCCGTTTTTCTTATTTGACGGGACCATTCCTGAGTTTGCTTACGTATAGCAAACCCGGGCTTGCGGTAGTCAAACAGAAAAAGGGCAATGAACCGCTTGGATGTGTGGGATTCGCCCAACAGAGGTGATATAATCACCTCGATGAAGTTGAGTAAGACGTACGAGCCTAGCCAGTATGAGGCGATGATCTATGAGCTCTGGGAGAAGGGTAATGCCTTCGCGCCGAAGGAGGGCGGGGTCCCCGCGAAACCTGGTTCGCGGGGTGATCGGGGCGGGGAGCCTTTTGTCATCCTGATGCCGCCGCCCAACGCCAATGCCAGCCTGCATATCGGCCATGCCTATGAGAATGCCATCAAGGATACACTGATCCGTTACCAGCGCATGCAGGGCAGGGAGGTGCTGTACTTACCGGGCGCCGATCACGCCGGCTTTGAAACCCAAGTGGTATTCGAGAAGCACCTGGCCAGGGAAGGCAAGAGTCGCTTTGATTTCAACCGTGAGGAGCTGTACGGCCAGATTTATGACTTTGTCCAGGCTAACAGGGGTAATATGGAGGCACAGGTGCGGGCCATGGGTGCCAGTGCGGACTGGAGCCGCCTGGTCTTTACCCTAGACAAACAAGTCGTGGATACCACTTACGTCACGTTCAAGAGACTCTGGGATGATAAGTTGATCTACAGGGGTGAGCGGCTGGTAAATTACTGTACCTACCACCGCACCGGTTTTGCCGACATAGAAGTTGATTATGAAGAAATGAACAGCCCGCTGTATTACCTGAGGTACGGGCCGTTCACGCTGGCCACCACCCGGCCGGAGACGAAGTTTGGCGACACCGCTGTAGCCGTCCACCCCGATGACGAGCGCTACAAGGAGTGGGTAGGCAAGGTCATCACCGTTGAGGGGCTTCACGGACCGTTTGAGATCCGCGTCATAGCCGATGAATACGTGGACCCTGCCTTTGGTACCGGGGCAGTCAAGATTACCCCGGCGCATGATTTCAATGACTGGGAAGTGGCCCAGCGTCATAACCTGGAGGCGGTGCGTGTCATCAACCACGATGGCACTCTGAACCATAGGGCAGGGCAGTTTGAGGGCATGCCGGTTCTTGAGGCGCGCAAGGCCGTAGCCGAAGCCCTGAAAGCGAAAGGCCTGCTTGAGAAAGTGGACGGCAACTACCGTAACAGGGTAGGCAAGTGCTATAAGTGCGGCACCGTCATCGAGCCGATGTTGATGGACCAGTGGTTTATAGACATGAAGAAATTGGCCGGACCGGCCGTCAAAGCCCTCAAGCAAGATAAGATTACCTTCTATCCTGCCGCCAAACGCGACCAGGTCATTACCTATCTGGAAGGGGTGAAGGATTGGAATATCAGCCGCCAGATCGCCTGGGGCATCCCTATCCCGGCCTTCCAGAACGTCGAAGATACCGATGAATGGATCTTTGACGAGCGCGTGGCCAGCGAAACGATAGAGGTGGACGGCAAGACCTACCGCCGTGACCCCGACGTCTTTGACACTTGGTTCTCGAGCGGCCAATGGCCATTCGTTACCCTCGGTTACCCCGACAGCCAGGATTACAAGCGGTATTACCCGGCGCAGTTCATGGATATGGGCATCGATATCCTGTACCAATGGGCCGCACGGATGATATGCCTGGGGCTGTATGTAACCGGAGAAGTCCCGTTCCGGGAGCTATATCTGCACGGCATGGTACGCAGCGAGGACGGCCGCAAGATGAGCAAATCACTGGGCAATGTCATTGACCCCAATGAGGTCATCGCTGCCAAAGGGGCGGATGCGCTGCGCATGGGCCTGATTACCGGCCGTAGCCCCGGCCTGAGTGCTGCCTATGCCCCCAGCAAAGTAGACGCCGGCCGCAACTTTGCAAACAAACTGTGGAACGTGGCTAGATTTATCGAAAATATCATCGGTGATGAGCATGACCAACGGCTGAAGGCCCGCCCCAAGAGCCCGGCCGACCACTGGATCCAAAACAAGCTGGCGGCTGCCAGCCGCCAGATAGCTGCCGACCTGGATAATTACCGCTTGTCTGAGGCCTACGACACGCTGTATCACACCGTCTGGGATGATTTTGCCGATTGGTACCTGGAAGCCAGCAAAGGCGAGCCCAACCACGCCGTCTTGGCGTACGGGCTGGAGACCATCCTGAAGCTAGCGCATCCGTTCGCGCCGTTCGTGACCGAAACTATCTGGCAGACTCTGAAGTGGGAGAAGAACACTATGCTGATAAGCAGTGCCTGGCCCGCAGTAAAACCAGGTGACGAGAAAGAAAGCAGGACGTTTGACGCTCTTAGAGGCCTTATAAGCGAGATCCGGGGCATTATCCAGTCCTTAGGCGTATCAAAGCTTACGCTTTACCACACAGGCTCTAGGTTGCTCTCGCAGCATGCTGGGCTGGTAACGCGGATGGCCAAGCTGAAGGGCGTCAAGGAAGTGGCCTCTGGCCGCGGCCTGCACCTGACCCAATCTGCCAGTTTACTGGACAGCGAATGTTGGCTGGATGTCGATCATGAGACCGCTATGCGCTACCTGGCCAAACTGGAAGAACAGCAAACGGCCGAGGCTTTATCTGTCGAGCGCCTTAGAGCCCGCCTGTCTAACAAATCGTATGTACAGAACGCGCCCGCCGAGCTGGTGAACGAGACCAAAGCCCAACTGGCTGAATCCGAACAGCGCCTGGCAAGTATCAATGCCGAGCTGGACCGCTTCGGCTCCGCATCCAAAGAGCTATAAAATAGCCGCTGCCGGGGCGGGGGCTACGGAGGGCGCGGCGGCATCTGGTTCGCCAGTAGCCAGCTCAAGCGCCTGGCGGACCCGTTTGACAGATTCGTCCGGGCGGTAATCATCAAACCACATGACTTTCCAGCCCATCTGGCCGGCAGCCATGACGTTCTGGCGGGAATCGTCTATCAACAGGATTTCTTCTGAATTAACCCCGGCTTTGGCCTGCGCTATCTCGAAGATTTGCTGTTCGGGCTTGATGACACCTACCTCCGAGGAGTCCACGATGGCGTCATACCCGATGTAGGGCACCAGGCCGCTTTGCATCATCTCGGGGATAAAGCCGGGCATGATGTTACTGAGCAAGCCGACCTTGTAGTACTCGCTGGCCCAGCGCACCAGCTCGTGCATCTCTGGTATGGCCTCGACGGCAGCCAGGTAGTACTGCTTCCAATCAACCATGATCTTGCAGGTTTCGGCCATGATGCGGTTGAACTCGTCCAGAGCTAATTCGCCGCGGCAAACGGCGTCGTTGTAATGCCAAAATGTTGTCTCTATTACATCAGCTGAAACACCGCTGTCTTGGCTAAGACGGGTAAAGGCCTGGTGGAAGAACCGGACCAGGCAGCCGTTGATATCGAAGTAGACAAAGGTGACGCCGCTCTTGCTCTTGAACTTCTGCTTGGGTGCAACCAGGGCGGGCATGGTGCCCATAAGAGTATCCAGCGTAGTGCCAAGGACTTCGGCCAGGCGCTGGATGGTAAAGACGCTGGGGGCCTTGATGGCGCCGCGCTCGATCTTGGCCAAAGTCGAATACGATATGCCCGCCCGTTGGCATAATTCTTGCTGCGTGAGGCCGCGGCTTTGCCTGGCAGACTGCAGATGCCTGCCCAAACTCTGCTCATCCATACGGGTACTATAGTACTAGTACCTGACTAAATAACCAAGAAAATTGGTACTAAATGGCTAGTTTCTACAACGATTCAGGTTTTTGCCTGTAATGTGCAAGCGTGAGAAACGTGTTACATCACCAAGTTGGCAAGTATCAGTACCACGACGAATATCAGGACGCCGCTGATGGCCGAAGCCGTGACGGCGCTGCCGGTGTTGCCGCCGGTGTTGCGCATTAGCTTGCTATAGATCCAGGCGCTGGCGCTGACAGCGACAAGCAGGGCAACGACATAATTGGGCATATGGGTTAATCCATCCTTAGCTTTTCTGCTATTGCTGCCAGTGTAGCATGGTCGGGGTGCTTAGGTATAATCTGGTCCCGGTGCTGGACGGCGTTATAAAATCCGGTTTCGCTGCCAAACGGCATGATATGGACATGGGCGTGCGGCACTTCGTAGCCCATGATGCTGACGATAACTTTTTTGACCCCGTATATTTCCTTGACCCGGGCAGCCACCTTCTTGACGGTACTAAACAGCGCCTGGTAATCGTCTTCGGGCAGCTGCTCAAAATCGTCTACCTGGGCCTTGGGTACAACCAGGGTGTGGCCCTCGGTAAGCGGGCCGATGGATAAGAATGCGATGGTCTTATCGTCCTCGTAGATCTTGTGGCAGGGAATCTCGCCCTTGATAATACGCGTAAACACCGAATCTTCCATAGCCTTATTGTAGCAGGCGTACGGTGGTTTGAGCTGGACCGCGGAGCCGCCTGGTTCAGCCGCAAGGCCGGTGGCGCGGCGTGCGGCGAGTAGCGCCGCACAGGCCTTGCGCCCGTTCGAATCCCTACGCAGGCCAAGCAGTTGGCCTGCTC
>JBATRZ010000012.1:0-2322 GCA_049292975.1 Saccharimonadales bacterium (SeqCode)
GTGAAAAAGGGCCAAAGAGTTCTGGTCACTACCCTCACAAAGCGGATGAGCGAGGACCTAACGGAGTACCTTACTGAGCTGAATATCAAGGTGCAGTACCTACACAGCGACGTAGATACTCTTGAGCGCACTGACATACTTAGAGACCTACGACTCGGTGTGTTCGACGTGCTAATCGGAATCAATCTACTCCGCGAAGGGCTCGACTTGCCCGAAGTGTCGCTCGTGGCAATATTAGACGCCGACAAAGAAGGCTTTCTAAGGAGAAGCCAAGCGCTTATTCAGACAGTAGGTAGAGCTGCGCGACACGTTGATGGAAGAGTAATAATGTATGGCGATCGAATCACGAAATCTATGCAGTTTTGTATTGATGAGACAAACCGGCGTAGAGCAATTCAGGAAAAATATAACATCGACCATGGCATCACGCCGGAAGGCATCAGAAAAGCAATTGGTGAGACAATGCAGAGAGAACAAGATAAAGAACCAAAAAACAAACTCGATCTGCGCAAAATTCCAAAAGACGAGTACAAGCATGTCATCAAAGACCTCACCGGTCAGATGGAGCTGGCGAGTGCTAATCTCGAATTTGAAAAAGCTGCTGAGCTCCGTGACCTGATATCTGAGCTAAAAGCAAAATTGTGACCTCACCTCAGGTGACAATTTTATCAACTAGGGTGAGGTGACAGAGGGGAACTCTACACCTCGTAAGCTCCTGGTAGGAACGACTACTTGAACTTGCGTCTGAAGCTCTGCTTCCGAAAACCGAACTCCTCGAGGTGATCGATCCACAGAACTAGTGCGCCAGCCACTCCGACAAGAGCGAAGCACTTTGCCCATTCGAGAAGTGTCCCACTGACTGATTCGGCGATCATGCCGAACCAACCATTTCGCTCTTGGTTCCTTCGAACAGCGTGGCCACGAGTGTAAGGGGCCATACTGCCCCAATGATGCCCGACTCGACGAAGTTGGTTGACAGTGAACGGCCGTCTTTCCTTGAGAAGAAAAGACATGCTCCTGTCGTGATGCCTGCACCCAGCATGTAGCTGAGTAGTGCTTTTCTCAAGGTGCTCACAATACGGTTCTCCTCTGTCTCGATTGCACACGGGTGTGCGCTATCGAACCTACAATACCATAGCGCAAAGGTTTTGTCGCCATCGTCGCCTCTGGTAGAATATATGGATAACATGACACAAATTACAAAAAACGATGTGGTTAAACTTGCTAGCCTTGCACGGCTAACTCTGACTGAAGATGAGATTGAAAAGTATACTAAAGAAATCGCGACGATATTTCACTATATTGATAAACTTCAATCTATAAATACCGAAGGCCTAGAGCCAACCTACCAAGTTACAGGACTAAGTACGGTAGTGAGAGCAGATGAAGTTGTCGATTACGGCGCCTCACAGACCGAGCTCTTAAAAAACGCACCCGACACTGAGGATAGGCTTTTTAAGGTAAAAAGGATGGTCGGATGAGCGACCAAGCACAAAGTAGTAATTGGCTACCAATTGATGAAATAGCCAGACGTGTAAACAAGGGCAGTCTGAAAGCTGTTGACTTAGTTGAGCTATCCCTAAAAATGATAGACGAGAAAAAACAGTACAATGCTGTGATCGGAATTATGGAAGACAGGTCAAAAAGCCGTGCCTTGGAAATTGATAATAAAGTCAAAAACGGAGAACAAGCTGGCCGGCTTGCGGGTGTACCATTTATTGCAAAAGATAACTTTTTGACATTTGGTGGCGAAACGACTGCCGGAAGCAATATATTGAGAGGCTTTGAGGCGCCATACCAATCAACGGCTATCGAGATGTTAGAAGCTGAAGGCGCAATCTGCGTGGCCAAGGCCAATCTTGATGCATTTGCACATGGAGGGTCTACGGAAAATAGTGACTTCGGAACGACTCTAAATCCTGTCGATCCAACCAGAGTCCCTGGTGGATCAAGCGGAGGCTCTGCTACATCGGTTGCACTCGACATAGTACCTTTTGCTCTTGGAACTGATACTGGTGGTTCCTGTAGAGAGCCTGCCAGTTTTTCTGGTTGTGTAGGGTATAAGCCAACCTATGGTCTTATTTCGCGATATGGAGTTGTTGCAATGGCGAGCAGTACAGATGTTATAGGACTACTTACCAGGAATAGCGAAGAGACAGCGTATCTACTGGATGTCTTAGCTGGCAAGGATGCAAAGGACGCAACGTCAATTGATAGGCAGGATACTTACTCTCTTGTATCCTCATCTACCAAGCAGATAAAAGTCGGGGTAGTGAAAGAGTTTATGGGCGATGGGGTTGACGCTGGTGTCAGGAAAGTAAT
>JBATRZ010000013.1:0-12015 GCA_049292975.1 Saccharimonadales bacterium (SeqCode)
GGCTCAGTTTTCCGAGTACGCTAAGCGCTTCGGTTCCTTACTGCTAGCAGGTCTGTTCTTACTAACATCAGTCGGCTTCACGGCCATCGTTATCTGGCAGTCTGCCAGAGATAACAAAGACCAGGCAGCACAGGTGAGTCCGGAGCAGGAAACAACTAACCAAGAAACAGGAGAGAATATGTTACAGGGCACACAGCTTGCAGATTTTACACCCAGCACCGAGAGAGTTAGCGAGTTGCAGATAACCGATCCGGTACCAGGCACCGGCCAAGAGGCAAAGAAGGGCGATACCATTACGGCCCACTACACTGGCGCGCTTGTACCGACCGGAGCAATCTTTCAGAGTTCATTAGATACCGGCCAGCCGTTTACCGCAAAAGTCTTAACATCAGAGGAATCCTCTGACGGCAACGGTCTCATCGCTGGCTGGGTAGAGGGCATACCTGGCATGAAGGTTGGCGGCAAGCGGCGGCTTGTTATCCCGGCTGCCAAAGCTTATGGTCCCGCAGGCAGATCACCATCTATTCCTGCCGATACAGACCTGGTCTTCGATATCGAGCTCGTTTCTATCCAATAGTACATTTCCAGTTTGGCCAATGAATGATAAAAACACAACATATAGTGTATTGCACGTTTGCATAAGCGCTATATAATGAGTACCAGCCGCATAAAACAACACTAACAGGAGCAAAAAAATGGCAAAAAAAGTCACTATCTACACTACCAACACCTGCGCGTACTGCGTTATGGTCAAGAAATACCTTGGCAATAAGGGCATCGGCTATGAAGAGGTAAATATAGATATGGAGCCTCACCGCCAGCAAGAGGCGCTGGCCATTAGCGGTGCCTTGACCGTTCCTGTTACGGTTGTTACCAAAGAGGATGATTCACAAGAGGTTGTGGTGGGCTTCAATTTGCAAAGATTAGCCCCCGCCGTCGCGTAAAAAGTCCCTGTTTTGCGAATTACTGCGTTGGAAACTCCGTTCCGCGTGAGCAGTATTAAAATACAGCTCACTTGCGGTACTCGCTTCCGCCTTGTACTTCATCAAAACATGAACTTTTTAACCTGTTAGTGTAGACTTGAATGAGAGAAGAGGTAAAAGGGATGAGTGATCAAAAGGTACACGGGAGAATGGATTTGGATGCAGCGCGCGGCGCTGGTGCGGAACGGAACGAGCCGTACAAGGGTACGGTGAAGTGAGTACCGCAAACCAGCAACAAAGCGATGCGCCAAAAGCGTCACAGCAGGTCGCTAGCTCTGCTAGCGGGCAGGCTGGCGCGGTCCAGGCTTCCGTGCATGAGTTGGTGATTGTTGGGGCGGGGCCGGCTGCCTTATCGTGCGCGATCTATACCACCCGTGAAGATATAGAGACGGTTCTGTATGAAAAGGCCGTGCCCGGCGGCCTGATAGCTGTAACCGATTGGGTAGATAACTATCCTGGTTTTCCTGAAGGCATCGCCGGCCTGGACCTGGGTGAGAACATGCGCAAACAGGCAGAACGTTTCGGGGCCGTTATCGAACTCGGCGAAGTCATAAAGATCGTAGATGAAGGTACCGCTAAAAAGCTTGAGACCGTGGATGGTGATGTGTATGCCAAGGCCGTGCTTATCGCCACCGGTTCCGGCTACAAAAAGGTAGGTGTACCGGGTGAAGAAGAGTACTACGCCCGCGGCGTCCACTACTGCGCTACCTGCGACGGGGCTTTTTACCGCGACAAGCGCATCGTAGTCGTAGGCGGCGGCAACTCAGCCGTCCAAGAAGCCATGTTCTTGACACGCTTTGCCAGCCACATTGACATGCTGGTGCGCTCTGAACTCCGTGCTTCCGAGGTGCTGGTGCATGAATTAGAAGAGAAGTTTGCGGATAAGATTACCGTACACAAAGCTACGACCACTGATGAGATAGCCGGCCAGGATGGCAAAGTAGTCAAGGTTATCGGCACCAAAGACGGGCAGAGGGTAGAGTTTGAGACCGATGGCGTCTTTGTGTTCGTAGGCTTGCAGCCCAACACCGGTTTTGTTGGCGAGTCAGGCATTGAGTTGGACCAAATCGGCTTGGTTGCTAGCTCAAACGACCTCGAGACATCCATGCCTGGCGTCTTTGTCGCTGGCGACTGCCGCAGTGGAGCGACCATGCAGATCGCCACCGCCGTAGGCGAGGGTGCCACTGCCGCCCTGCGCATCCGCGAGTACCTGGAAGCCCGCGCCCGCGAACATACGCCTTCGCCAGTTGTCGCCGCGCCGTAAGGAGCGGGAGTCGTTGAATTGGTCGTCAGGTATCTTTGACTAAAACTTTCCTGGAACGTCAGTAATAGCCGCGTGCAGGCCGGCTGCCTTGAAGCGTTCAGCCTGGCGCGGGTTGTTGATGGTATAGCCCGATAGTTCGTAGCTCTTGCTCATCAGCTTGATAAATCCAGGCCAGAGCCAGCGCTGGTTCATAATGATGCGTTTTGTACCAAGGGCCCGGGCCCGCCGGCCTGCGCGCATGCCAGACCATTTCTCGTTTATGCCTAAACCCGCAGTTGGCAGTGCTGCCTTAACTTCGCGCAGAACCCTGAAGTCGAATGATGTGATAACGAACGAACCGGCGTGGAGATTGCGGCGCAGGTATAGCCGCAGGCAGTCCGTGACGGGCTCGGTGTTTACGCCCGGCTTGATTTCTATATACAGAAACGTCTTGCCCTGCAAAAACCCCAGGGCTTGGTCCAGGGTGAGCAGATCAGGCCGCAACGCCTTCAGCTCTTTGTAAGTGCACTTAGCAATGATATGCTTGCCGCGCCGCGGGCCAGGAACAAACTCGTCATGGTTCAGAATGGGCACTTCATCACGTGTAACGCGGACGTCGAACTCAATACCGTCCACGCCCGCCGCCAGCCCAGCCTTAAAGCCGGCCAGAGTGTTTTCGGGGGCAAGCCCCCTGGCGCCGCGGTGCCCAATAATTTTCACGAAACTTGCACCAGCCTTCCATACTTTTTGTTCAAGCCAAAAAGCTCAAAAGGCTTCGCGGCGCCTGGACGCAATTTTACTCTGTGTTGCTCACGCACCGTATCATATATACGGCTTGTTGCGCTTCTCGGGGAGAAATTGCCCCAGGCAGCCGCATGCAAGCTTCGTGACGTCATTACAGATAGTGTACAATAACTTCGTAGAACTAATCTACAAATACCAATGACAAGTGGCTTTTTTGAGCCAAGCGTCATTTGTGATCATTCGTAGGCTTCCATTTCGGCGGCGTATATGGACATACGACAGAGAAATGTCCTGTGAATGAGCGCGAATGACGGCTCTCAAAAATGTCACGCACTACAAGGAGATATGATGGCAGATTTTAATAAAGTATTTGATGCGGGTGATGTAGACGGCGGCGTTATTAACGTTATCAACGAGATTCCAAAAGGCAGTAATCTCAAGGTCGAATGGAACCGCCACTTGGCCGTATTTGAGCTTGACCGGGTGGAGCCGCAGATATTCAACAAGCCGTGCAACTATGGCTTTATCCCACAGACGCTAGATGACGACGGCGATGAGCTGGATGTGCTGTTGCTGTTAGACGGTGCCGTGCCTACCGGCGTTAAAGTAAATGGCCGCGTGGTCGGTATCATGAATTTCGAGGACGACGGCGAGATGGATCACAAGGTTGTTTGCGTCGCTGCTGACGACCGTCACTGGGGTGATACTATCCAAAACATCGATGATGTCTCTGACGTTTGGAAAAAGCAAGTCGAGCACCACTTCAACCATTACAAAGACCTCAAAAAACCAGGCAGCACCACGGTGCTGGGCTGGGGCGGCGTAGATGAGGCCAAGGCTACCATCAAGGAATGCCAGGCCCGCTGGTCGCAGCAGTAAGATGCTTCATTATTCTGCAGGCGGAGTAGTAGTCGGACCGGATGGCCGTGTGGTGATTGTGAACCAGAACCATGACTCCTGGTCACTGCCCAAGGGAAAAATAGAGCCGGGAGAAGATGAAATGGCGGCGGCTAAGCGCGAAATATACGAAGAGACTGGCCTCACGGACATCGAGATTCTCGAGAATCTCGGCTCTTATGAACGGGCTACCATTGGCCGCGGCGGCAATGGCGAGGATTTAGATAATATGAAGCACATCACCTTCTTTCTTTGCCGCACCCAACAAACTGACTTAAAGCCGATTGATCCGGAAAATCCAGCAGCGTTATGGCTTGCGCCGGAAGATATCGAAAACAAGCTCCATCATCCTAAAGACAAAGAATTTTACCGCCAGCAGCTTCCGAAGATTGCCCGCTTGCACACTAAAGCATAAGCGATATACAATACTTCTTAGATACAAAACAAACTTCTAATGTGGGGGAACAATAGTGAAGACAAAGGTGGCAATCAACGGGTTCGGCCGCATCGGCCGCAACGCCTTTAAAATCGCGTTCGCGCGCTCCGATATCGAAATCGTAGCGGTAAACGATCTGACTGATACCAAGACGCTGGCCTATCTGCTCAAGCACGACAGCAACTACGGTACCTATGACAAAGATGTGAAATTTGACGACAATCACATCATCGTAGACGGCCACAAAATCAAGGTGACCGCCGAGCGCGAGCCGGCCAACCTGCCGTGGGGCGATTTGCAGGTGGATGTGGTTATAGAATCCACCGGCCGCTTTACCGATAAAGAAAGTGCCGGGTTGCATATTAAGGCCGGCGCCAAGCGCGCGGTTATCTCCGGCCCGACCAAATCTGACGGCGTAGACACCATCGTTTTGGGCGCCAATGATGACAAGCTAGAGGGTGCCACCGAAGTTATCAGCAACGCCTCCTGTACCACCAACAGTCTTGGTGCCGTCATGGCGGTACTGGATAGCGAGTTCGGTATTGAAAAATCCATGCTGACCACCGTTCACAGCTACACTGCCAGCCAGGTGCTGCAGGACGCGCCGGCCAAAGACCTGCGCGAGGGCCGCAATGCCGCCGAAAACATCGTACCAACCACTACGGGTGCGGCTATCGCCGTTACCCTGACCTTGCCCCAGCTCAAGGGCAAGTTTGACGGCCTGAGCGTACGCGTACCAACACCAGTCGTCTCTATCAGCGACGTCACTGTCCTGTTCAAGCGTAATGTTACGGTAGAAGAGATAAACGATGCCTTCCGTAAGGCCGCCAAAGAGCCATATTACCAAGGCATCTTAGGTGTCTCAGAAGAGCCGTTAGTAAGTAGCGATTACATCGGCAACAGCCACTCCGGCATTGTAGACCTGCTGCTTACCAAAGTGGTAGACGGCAACATGGCCAAGGTTATGGTGTGGTACGACAACGAGTGGGGTTACAGCAACCGCCTGGTAGAAGTCGTGGCTGATACCGGCCGCAACCTGCACGCCAAGGGCCAGCATAGCGCCCACCATGCTGATGGCCATGGTCATCAGCATGAATAGGTAAGGATTAATAGATAATAGATAATAGATGAGGATCCTTAACTATCAACTATCAAACCTAAACTATATAAATTTTCTATGAAAATTTATATCGGGGCCGATCACGGCGGTTTCCATCTGAAGGAAGAAGTTGAGGCTTACCTAAGAAAAGCCGGCTATGATGTCGAGGACGAAGGCAACATAGTCCTAGACCCGGACGATGATTACCCGCAGTTCGCTGCCAAGGTGGCCGTAAGCGTGCTGACCAGTCCGGATGCCGAGCCGCGCGGTATTATTGTTTGTACCGGCGCCCAGGGTGTGGCTATCGCCGCTAACCGTTATAAAGGCATTCGCGCTAGTGTTGTCTGGGATGCGCACGAGGCCGGGATGACCCGTAACGACAACGACAGCAATGTGTTATGTTTAAGCGGCCGGCTGATGGAAGACGACCCCAAGCTGTGGCATGATGTCGTAGATACCTGGCTTAAGACGCCCTTCAGCCGCGCTGCCCGCCACCACCGCCGTATTGCGGAACTAGACAAACTAGGCTAAACAGGAGGAATATGATGGACGATAACCAACCCCGGCCAAACTCACAACAACCCAATCAGAATGTATCGCAAAGCGAAACGCCGGCCCAGCCATTGCCCGAACCGCAGCCTGCCCAGTCCCCTCAGCCGCCGGCCAAAAAAAGTAAGCTTCGGCTTGTTGTACTGGCAGCTATCTTATTGCTTGGCGCGGGGGCTGCCTATTACACTCTTGTAATACAAAAAAAAGATAACACGACCGACCCAGCCGGTTCACAACTTTCTGACCAACAATTACAAAATAAGGATGTGGCTCTCAAGACTACGTCCTATGAGTCAGGCTTGGAGCACAAGACCACGGTTAGTTTCGAGCATCCTGCGGACTGGGCGGTCACACAAGGCGAGACACCCATTGAAGGCTATAGTCTTAAACGGCTCACAATTGCTTCACCAGAGGGCCACTATCTGCATGTGTCTGATATGGATGGAAAAGGCGGCAATTGCGATCCAGACACGGACACCTATACGCTCACTAAAAGATTGGGGTCAAAAACCAACGGCATGGTATTTAAGGAGTACGATGTGCCCACAAGTGAAAACCAGAGTAATATTCTGATACTGGAAAACGAAGGTAGGGAGTGGTCAGTGCCAGCCCATGACGCCTTAAGGGAGGGACAGAGCCTTACGAACACCTGCAATATCAGCGGCTACTCCTCGATAGGAAGCTCCGGTGTCTTTGTAGGAATTTATAACAGCGCCGACGATACTAGTCTCGAAAATCGTCTTGGCTGGAACGACATCAAAGATGATGATGCTTTTGTACGTATGCTTGAGAGTATGGTTGCGGTAGATAAATCGCCAAACTGACCCTAACCTTTTATTATATCACAGTAATATAGCTTTTGTCAAGGGGCGCCTCTGTCTTTACAGAGGACATGGCGCCCTTTGCTTCTGCATATAATTGTTGTTAATCACAACAATTAGCAAGTAAAGTCAATATTTACCCCTGTTATTAAACCGTTTATGCTATGCACATATGAGTGTTATCTGTCCGACGGTGATGGGGAAGGATCCGCGAGAGTACCGCGCCGCTATTGAGCGTGTCTGCGAATTCGCCGAGCGTATCCATATAGACTTTACTGATGGCAAGTTCGCGCCTACCCGCCTGATTCCTATCGGAGAGGCCTGGTGGCCGGTGGGACTAATGGTGGACTTTCATGTTATGTACCAGAAGCCAATGGAACATATCGAGGACATTTTGGTACAGCAGCCGCACCTGGTCATCATCCATGCAGAGGCTGAAGGGGTCGAGGAATTCCTGGACGAGCTGGAAGGCCTAGGCATCAAACGCGGCGTAGCACTGCTGAAGGATACGCCGGTTGAGACCATCAAGCCAATCTTAGACAAGCTGGATCACGTGCTGGTCTTTAGCGGCGACCTGGGCTACTACGGCGGCCTGGTGGATTATGCGCTGCTGGATAAGGTGCGTGAGCTGAAGAAATTAAAGCCTGATCTGGAAACCGGCTGGGATGGTGGCATCAAACTAGCCAGCGCGGCCAAATTGGCCGAAGGCGGTGTAGATGTGCTCAACGTTGGCGGCTTTATCCAGAATTCCCCCGATCCCGAAGAGGCTTATGCTAAACTTAATGCAGTAATTAGCATATAGGGCTTACGCACAATGCACATTTCGAATGAAAACCTGCGTCAAAAAGTTTCACCGTATGTAAAATACGCCTCAACTTTTTTGCCCGGCTATTCATCCGAACTGCATTATTGTGCAAAATCCCTAGGAATAAAAATAGGATGACAATAACCGAACTTGAACTGCAGGCTAATCTGATCCGCCAGGACATTATTAAGATGCTGGAAGAAGCGGGTTCGGGCCACTCGGCCGGACCGCTTGGCCTGGCCGATGTCTTTACCGCCCTGTATTTCGATGTCATGCAGCATGACCCTAAGAACCCGGCCTGGGAAAAGCGCGACATCTTCTTGCTAAGTAACGGCCACTGCGTACCGGTGCAGTATGCCACCATGGCCAATGCCGGTTACTTTGACCGTAAAGAACTTATGACCCTGCGCAAGCTTGGCTCAAGATTGCAGGGCCACCCGGAGCGCACCAGGCTGCCGGGGCTCGAGACTACCAGCGGCCCGCTTGGTTGCGGCCTGGCCCAGGCCAGCGGTATGGCGCTGGCTATGCGTATGAACAAAGAACACCACCGCTGGCTGTATGTAGTCATGGGCGACGGCGAGCTGGACGAGGGCAACGTGTGGGAAGCCGCCATGCTGGCCAGCAAATATAAGCTAAACAACATCATCGGCATCATCGATCGCAATAATATCCAGATAGACGGTCCGACCGAATCAGTTATGCCGCTGGAAGACCTCAAGGCCAAGTGGGAAGCCTTTGGCTGGCATGTCATAGACGTAGACGGCAATAACATCGAGGATGTTATTGATGCCTGCGCTATGGCCCGCGCCATTATCGAAAAACCCGTCATAATTATCGCTCACACCGTACCAGGCAAGGGCGTAGACTTTATGGAGTACGACTTCCACTGGCACGGTATGCCGCCCAACCACGACCAGGCAAAGGAAGCTTTGCATGACCTGCGTACCTTGAAGGGCAAAATCAGGAGTGAGCATGAGTAGAAGTATGCGCTATGCAGGCACATTGAACCCAAGCGACCACTTTACGGGCGAGCAAGGCTCGGCCCGTGGCGCTTGCTCAGTCATTTTGGTCCAACATGCCTGCGCGCCCGCGGGAGGCGAAAGATGAACATGTATCTCGTAGATATTAATGGTGAGCTGGCTAGCGAACCAATCCGCAAAGGCTTTGGCCGCGGTTTGAAAATCGCAGGTGAGCAGAACGAACACGTCGTGGCTGCCTGTGCCGATTTGACTGATTCGACCCAGATGAGCCTGTTCAAAGAAGCTTTTCCAGATAGGTTTGTGGAAATCGGCGTAGCCGAGCAAAATCTGGTGACGGTAGGCTCCGGCCTGGCTGCCCAGGGCAAGATTCCGTTTGTCTCCAGCTATGCTGCCTTTAGCCCGGGCCGCAACTGGGAACAGATCCGCACCACAATTTGTCTGAATGAGCAGCCGGTTAAAGTAGTTGGCTCGCACGCTGGCATATCAGTTGGTCCGGACGGGGCAACCCACCAGATGCTTGAGGACCTGGCAATTATGCGGGCGCTGCCGAACATGGTGGTGCTGGCACCGGCCGATGCCGTGGAAGCCGAGAAAATGACCATTGCCATGGCCAAGGACCGCCGGCCAAATTACATGCGTTTGGCGCGTGAGGCCACACCTGTGTTCACGACCGCAGAGACGCCGTTTGAAATTGGTAAGGCATATGTGCTGGCAGAAGGCCGCGACGTCACCATTATCGCCACCGGCACCATGACCTATCAGGCATTATTAGCAGTAGAAAAACTGGCCAAGGACGGTATCGAGGCAGAAATAATCCACTGCCCGACCGTCAAGCCGCTTGATTCCAGCACTATCCTGGCCAGCGTCAAAAAAACCGGCAGGGCGGTAACCGCCGAGGAAGCCCAGATTACCGGCGGCTTGGGCGGGGCGGTGGCCGAACTGTTAGCCGAAGAACTGCCCGCGCCGCTATGCCGCGTAGGTGTTAAGGATCGCTTTGGCGAGTCTGGCACGCCCGATGAACTGCTCGAAAAATTCGGCCTGACTGCCAAGCACATTTCATTAGCGGCTCACCATATTATTGATAAGAAGGTGTAATGTCAGCACCTCGGGAGTTTTTGTCTCGCCGGGGCACTTTACGGGTAGCCTTTCAGGCTAGCCCGTGGCGCTTGCTCACCCCTTTGAGCCAAAAAGCTCCCGAGGTGCCCCTTCGATGAGTTGGCAGGCGCTTATACTGCTGCACGCCTTTGTGGCGGCCTTCCAGACCTTGCAATCCCGGGCGATTGCGCGTATCCCTAAGGCCCGCCACGCCTCTATGGCGGTAAATGCCGTTGCCTTCAGTACGCTGTTTGTCGGCGGCGTACTTGTTGTATTGGTATCCGGCCCGATTAACTGGAACGAAGCCGCCCTTTATTGTCCGGCGCTGTTTGGCGCAGGTGCCAGCTTTACGCTGGCTAGTGTTTATATGTACCGCGCACTGGTGTACATGGAAAGCGCGGTTGTCAGCGTGGTCACGACAATCTCGGCCTTCTTTACCTTTGTTATGGCCGCGTTATTCTTTGGCGAAAGACTAAGCCCCTACCAACTGCTGGGGTCGCTACTACTGCTGCCCGCCATTTGGTATGTCTTGAATCTGGCATCTAAAGAAAAACAGGGCATAAACGTACACAGCCGGGCTTGGCTGCGGGGCCTAAGCTACGCGCTTATTGCTAGCTTGTGTTTTGCCAGCGGCTTCGTGCTAGAAAAATACTCGCTTAATAACGTGTCTATATCTACGTACGTAGGCGTAAGCTGGGGCTTCCAGGTTCTGACTGCCTGGGTACTGCTGTTTGTCTTCCGCCGGCACACCATTAAGATACTGAAGGATACTACGATAACTGTAATGGCCATGCGCCTGGGCGTCTTACGCGGTACGGCAGGGTCGCTGTTTTTGCTGGCGCTTGTACGCAGTAACAACGTGACTCTTATGAGCGTTATCTCTAATTTCCGCATCATTGTAGTGGCTATCTTGGCCGGAGTGCTGCTAAAAGAGCGCGATCATTACACCGAAAAGCTGGCAGCGGCGGCGGTAGCGTTTGTGGCGCTAGGCATCATTTTTTGGAACTAATCTGCTATGATAAGCGTAATAAGTAACAAAAACGATAACTAGAGGTGGGCGTATGTCACAGACTTTAACCAAAATCAGGCACAATACAGCCGGGGCTAGGGAATTAATGGCCAGAAGCCGCGCCGAAGGTTTTGCCGTGGGCGCGTTTAATATTGATAACCAGGAAACCCTGATAGCTATCGCCCGTGCTGCAAAAGCCAAGAATGCACCTGTATTGGTAGAAGTAAGCGACGGCGAGGTAAAGGCTATCGGCCTGCAGAATTTGCGTTGCATGGTAGATAATTACAAGGCCGAGCTGGGCGTAGAAATGTACATCAACCTCGACCATTCGCCCAAGGTCGAATACGCCCTGGCAGCCATTGATGCCGGCTACGAATTTATCCATATCGATATAAGCAGCGGTAACCACGAAGCCAGCGAAGAGGACATTATTGCCGGCACCAAAGCCGTCGTTGATTACGCCAAGTTCACCGGTGCCCTGGTAGAGAGCGAGCCGCATTACTTTGGCGGCAGCTCCAATGTGCACAAAGAAGCCTTTGACTACGATGAAATCAAAAAGACCTTTAGCACGCCAGAAGGTGCAAAGGCGTTTGTAGAGGCAACCGGCATAGACACTTTTGCAGCCGCGGTAGGCAATTTACATGGCAGCTACCCGGTACCAAAACAGCTAGACCTAGACCTGCTTAAAAGAATCAGGGAAGCGATACCATGCCAGATCAGCTTGCACGGCGGCAGCGGTACGCCGGGGCATTATTTTGAAGAAGCCGCCAAGATTGGCGTCAGCAAGGTCAATATAAACTCCGATTTACGCAAAGCCTTCCGTGACACGCTGGTAAAAGTTTTGCAAGACAATCCGGATGAATACGCCGTGATGAAGCTGATGGACGAAGTCATTGGTGCCGTGCAGGCGGTAGTAGAGGAAAAGATTTCACTGTTTGGCTCTGCCAGCAAAGCTAGTCACTAATAGATTATGACAAGCCTACACTCAAAATATTTTGCAGGTTGGGAAGATATCAATTGGGAGACACCGTTTACGTGGGATGTGATTATTACTGTCATTGTTGTGACTGTTCTTGCACAAATTGGTTTAATGTTTTATGGATTAAACTACTTAGCGGCTAATAAAAAAAGCCAGTATGTGAAAAAAAGAGCATTACGAATCAGCGTAGTTTTAAGTGCAATAATGATCGTAAGTACCATTTTTTTGACAATCTATATAGATATGCAGAACTTTAGAGGTATGCCATATTTTTACCAAATCCTTGTATCGTATGCAGTCTTGCAGAGCACATTATTCCTGGTAGTTATAGCTCGTCCCAAAAACCCAAGTTACGTTAAAACACGCAAATAAGGC
>JBATRZ010000014.1:0-4071 GCA_049292975.1 Saccharimonadales bacterium (SeqCode)
GGATAAGGCCGTTCGGGTTGGCGATACCTTGGCGGATGGCGCGCAGCGCGCGGCCGGTATAGCCCATGTCCTCTAAATTAAGGCTGGTGCCGGACCTGTCAAGCAGACGGATAACCACCTGCTCGCCCCATACCACCGGGCTTATGGCAATACGAAGGTCGATTTCTCTGGTATCGACCTGCACGGTAAACTGGCCGTCCTGCGGGATACGGTGCTCGTCGATCTTTAGATTGCTAAGAATCTTAATGCGGCTGACCAGCGGCGGCTCGGTGCTCTTGGGCAGCTTCATGATTTCGCGCAAGACCCCGTCAATACGGCAGCGGATCTTCAGCTCCTTCTCTAGCGGCTCGATGTGGATATCGGATGCACGGTTCTTGGCCGCATACTCCAGGATGGTAGACAGCGCCTTGCTAATCGGCGAGTCCTGCACGATTGTTTTGATGTTTTTCTTGTCTCTAGCCTTCTTACCGGTTTCTGGCTCGGGCTCTTCGGTGTCGCTGAAGGCCTCGGCCACATTTGTATCCAGGCTGGCTTTGTACAGGCTCAGGGCGGCGCGTATGCCCCGCTCACTGGCGGCATAGACCTTGAGCGGCCGGCCAATTTTGTTACTCAAAAAGTCTACGGCCTGCACGTTGTCGGCATCCAGCATGGCTACTACCAGCCGGTGCTGCATCTCGCCCAAAGGCACGGCCATGTAGCGCTCGGCAATGTCGTGCGGTAATAATTCCAGGGTGGCCTGGTCTATCGGCGCGTTGGTTAGATTAACATAGGGCACCTTGGTTACCTGGGCGGTGACCTTGGTTAGGTTCTCGGGGTCCAGGCCGCCCTCTGAGATAAGCAGCGAAAATACCGGCGCGCCGTTCTTGTTGGCCTTCTGGTGCAACTCGGTGAGCTTGCTCTGCTCCAGCAGGCCTTCTCTGACCAGCTGTTCTTCAACCTGTTTCTGGGTTGTAGCGGATAGTACACTCACCGTATACCTCCTTTACTGTGTTTGGCTGAACGGCTGGCTGTTAGTATTAGGCGCGATTTCTATGCGGCGGGTCGGATTGATGGATTCTGCATTGAAGATCTTGCTGTCAGGCACGGCGAAGCTGGAGCTAATCTCGGCAACTACTTCGGCGCTTTGTTTCTTATCGCTTGGGGTAATAATATTTGCTACCAGAAAATAGGAGATTATGCTTGCCACCCCTACCACGCCTATAAGCGCGGCGATATCTTGCTGTTTCATTTTACTACCTCCTCGGTAATCTCTAGGCCTTTTTCTGGCTCGTAGTATGTTTTCATCCGGAAGTTTGCCTGCAGCATAGCGTTAGAGCCGCGCAGCTCAAGCTGGGTTATGCTAAAGGGGCGGATTGACTTATCAAATTTGCCGATAAGATCCTTGATAGCATCGTAGTTGCCTGTCACATCCACAGACACCGGAATCTCTATCTTATCCCCCGCTACTACCGTCTGCTGCACAACCGTATCATCGGTACCCATGATGCCGTTTATCTTGTAGCCAAAGAGCAGTTGTTCCAGGCTGGCCGTAAGCGCCGGGAAGTCATACTTGCTGGGCAGCGCGTCCAAAATGAGTTTGGTATTGTCGCCGTCGCGGTCACCCTGGCCGGCCGGCGAGCCGCCGATAAGGTTTGGGTTTTGGCCGCGGAACGTATCATAAGATGTTTTGAGTTCGGTAGCAGCCGCTTGATTGTCTTTGAGCTGGCTCACCGCTTTTTCTTTTTTGCTGGCTACCCTGTCAAGATAGTTCGCCTGTGACCAGAAGCCCCTGCTAACCATAAGAGCAACGACCGTCACAACCGAGGCGGCCGCGACAACGATAAAAATCATGGTTTTGTCCCTGTCTACCTGGACGCGTTTGGTGCCTTTGTTTGCGGTTGGTGCCATTATTGCGCCCCTCCTGTACTGTCGCCGTTAAACAAGTCAGACGATTGGGTCTGTACCTGGGAACGGGTGGTTACGATTGATGGTATGACCAGGCTGACTTCTTGCGCGCCGTCAAATATAACCGGATCAAAATCCAGCATGATGGTAAAGGAAGCACCCTTGTCGTCACGGCCGAAGGCAGACAGCACTACATTGCTAAAAGCAGGCTTGGTCTCGGCGGCTTCACCGGCCTTGTAGCTGGTAAATTTAATCGTATCAGCGTAGCGGTTCACCGCTTCTAGCGATACGGCACTGCCTGCAATCTCCATCTTTGATGTCGAAAAATCTATGGTCATACGGCCCAGATTAACCGTACCGGTTGGTGTGGTTTGGTCAAGATACGTAGGCAAGCGCTTTACAGCCGGACGGCCCGCATACAGCCCCGGCAGGGTATTTAGCTGGTTTTGGACACTTAGCATCTTGTTAAGATCCGGTATATCATTAATTTCTGCCGTCAGCTTGGCTATGTCTTTGTCCAGGTTGCTGAGGTGCTTCTTCTGTACGGCAGCCATAGATATACTCAGTATTACTATAACTACTGACGTGCCGGCGGCAAGGACTGCGCCCGCCATAATAAGCCGCTTCAAACGCTTGGTGCGGATGTACTCTAATTTTACCTGCGGCAGTAGGTTGAACTGAATCATGCGGCATCCTCCCTGCGGCTAGTGGATAGCGGATAGCGGCTAGTGGATAGTGGATAGTGAGCACTAATAGGCAAGCTGTTCGCTAACCGCTCGCCGCTATTCATTTGTTGGGCAAGGCGGAAAATCATTATTCGTTCCTCTCCGCCAGGCCGGCTGCAACACCAAAGTGGTTCGATACGGCCAGCAACTCGTTCTGGCGGTCCGATGGGAAGGCGACATTGCGCCAGGCGTTGCCTATCTCTACATTTACGCCGAACTTGTTAGCCAGCAGCAGCGGGAATTCCGGCAGTACCGAGGCGCCGCCCGTAACGACAATGCGGTCAATCTTTAGGTTCGGGTAGCGCGACAGGAAAAACTTGATGGATTTGTCGATATCGCCCACCAGCAAGTCTACGGTACCGATGATGGCGTTATAGATCTGGCCCTCCAGTTTGTCCTTGCCCAGGCCAAACTTAAAGACAAACTGCTGGGCCTGTTTTTCATCGATATTGAGGTTTTGCAGGGCGCTGCGGATAATGGCGTCCGTACCGGTAGGCAGCGAACGTATCAGGCGCGGCGCGCCGCCCATAGTCACCACGATGTCGGTTGTCTTGCTGCCGATATCCACCACCATGACGGGCAAGGTGTTCTCTGGTGCAGCCATAGCACGGGCCAGGGCCAGGCTGTCCGGCTCGAAGGCGATGACATTCAGGCCGATTGCCTCAAGCATGTCCAGGCGGGATTCTACAAATTCGTTCGGCACCGAGCTTAGCAGCACTTCTACTTTGCTGGCATCGGCCGGCGAGTCGCCCAGCAGCGCCCAGTCCAGCTTGCTTTCAGCAACAGGTGTAGGAATCAACGAATCGGCCTGGTACATAAGCGACTTCTCCAGCTCGCCTTGGCTCAGGCGGTCCATGTCTACAACCGTCGTAAAGACTTTGTTAGACGGCAGCCCAACCGCGACATCGCGGGTAGTTACCTGGGCTTGCTCCAGCAGCTCGCGTACTACCTGCACCACTTTTTGCTGGTCTGCCTTGGCGTCAGACATGGCAACCTTGGGATCAATCGGCATATAACCGTACTTAGAGAGCGTCTTCATGGAACCGCTGCCGCGCAACTGCACAACCCTAACAGCGGTGGTGCCTATATCAAGTCCAAAAAATTCAGATACCCCACTCAGTATGCTCATTAGCTAGAGCTCCGTTTCTTCCCAGTGTATGTATTTTCTAAGTGATTCATGCCCACCTTATTTATTGCACCGCCAGTAACCAAAGTAGCTCTAACGGGACTCATAATTACTCCGAGTATAGCATAAGCTTATTCTGCGCTGTAGCCTTTTTAGGTTTTTATACTGATTTTCCATGTGCTTAAAACACCGGCGGCATAGTTGTAACAGAATCATAGGCATCTGCCGAGCTGTCGGCGGGGCCGTCAGCCGGGTTCTTCAGCGGGCTGGGGGCCAGGTACATCTCGGGGGTGTAGTTTATGACTTCGGCGGCTTTGGTGCCGATGCCAGTGCCAA
>JBATRZ010000015.1:0-7083 GCA_049292975.1 Saccharimonadales bacterium (SeqCode)
GCTGTAGGCCGCGGTAAAAAACGCTACGACAAACGGCAAGTTATCAAAAGGCGCGACCAAGACCGCGACACTAGCCGCGCACTCCGAAGCCGCTAACCGACGCGGGTGCCGATAGGTTCGCCAGAGACAGCGCGCAGGATATTACCATCTTTGTGCAGGTCAAATACTAGCAAGGGCTTTTGCTGTTCCATGGCCAGGCCCAGGGCGGCCTTGTCCATCACTTGTACCTCGGGGTTCTCTACGGCTTCTTGGAAGCTAAGCGCGTCAAACTTAACGGCGTCTTCAAACCTGGCAGGGTCTTTATCATAAATGCCGTCAACCTTGGTGGCCTTTAGTATGACTTCGCAGTCCAACTCCAGCGCCACGGAAGCAGCTGCCGTATCGGTAGTTAGGTACGGCTTGCCCAGGCCGCCCGCCACGATGACAACGCGTTTCTTCTCCAGGTGCCGTATAGCCCGGCGGCGGATAAACGGCTCGGCGACCTGATTGATCTGTATGTTGGTTTGCAGGCGGGTCGGCTGGCCGTGGTGTTCAAGCATATCCATTAGCGCCAGGCCGTTCATGACGGTCGCCAGCATGCCCATATAATCGGCTGTGGCGCGTTCCAGGCCGTCGCCGGCTACGGCGGCACCGCGCAAAAAGTTACCGCCGCCGACAATAATTACCATCTCTACGCCGGTCTCGGTAGCTTTTTTGATTTCCTCTGCCAGCCAAGCTACAAACTGAGGATCGATACCGCCCTCGCGGCCGGACAGTTGCTCGCCTGAGAGCTTAAGTAATACCCGCTTGTATGCCATTCCCCTCATTTTAACAGTATTAGCCACAGACTACAGCCCCCATCCCCCCAACCCCAAAGGGTCCGACCCTTTTAAGAGATATATACGTGCATTCATCTGTTAATATATTTTCAATGAACTATTGTATATTTTGGAGGAGTATTTGTGACACTACTTTTCGTATATCACATGTGGCGGTGAGTTGTTTTGGTGACTACAGTTTAGTTTAGCTATTTGCCAGTTCGGTTTTTATCACTTCTAGTACTGACTTGTGTTCTTTATGGTCATCTACAAAATTTCTGTAATCGTAACCTTTAAAAATCTGCAAAATCCTTTCTGGATGCAGCCATCTTGGTACAGCACCACCCGTATATGACCGGTAACTGGAATACTGGTATCTTGCATAGTTGCGCGGATTAAGGTGGATGTACCGGCTTATGTGCTGCAGATAATCATCACGCGTGATACGCGCTGCACGATATTTCCCCTGGAACAGCGTACCGGGCCGTGTGTACTTTAAATTGAAGTACATGGTGTAGCTGACCGTAAGAGATTTGATTAGCAGGGGAAGCGCTGAGGGTTCGTGCTTAATGTAAAACAGCAGATGTATGTGATTTCTCATCAGGCAGTAAGCCAGTAGCTCGACATCCGAATCAAACTTGGGGTATTCCGCACCACTACCATCAAAATCATTGACTTTTGGATCCAGATAGCGGGCAATTAGGTGCAGGTAGTATTCCTTGTCGTAGTCATCCAGGAAAATAGGCTGCTTACCTGCACCCCTGTTATAAACATGATAGTATCCGCCCGTCTCAAAGGCCCGTATAGTATTCCTTGCTGGCATCTATATCTACAGGTTATTGCACAGTTTCTCATCTGTCAAGGGTCGGACCCTTTATGGCTTTACGGGCTGGGGCGGGGCTGGTAACGTCGCTGTTAGTTTTGGGCTGTGGGGTATACTTGGAACATGAGATTAACGAAACTCGAGCATTCGTGCATCATCTTGGAGCAGGACGGGCAGAAGCTGGTGATTGACCCCGGTGTCTTTAGCAAGCTGCCAGAGGATTTGACTAATGTTGCCGCAGTCATAGTGACCCATGAACACGCTGACCATTTTGACGGCCCAAATCTGGATAGGATACTGGCGGCCAGCCCCGGCGCCAAACTGTTCGCCCCCGCCGAGGTGGCGGGGCAGCGCCAAGGGGCCGGCATACCGAAGATACAAACCAGCTACCGTGCAGGGCCGTTCAGCCTGGAATTCTTTGGCGAGCAGCATGCCATTATCCACCCCAGCTATCCGTACCCGCACAACCTGTCAGTGCTTATCAACGATTCCGTTTATTTCCCAGGCGATAGCTTCACGCTGCCCGAACGCGAAGTGAAGACCCTGCTGCTGCCCGCCAATGCACCGTGGGCCAAAGTATCCGAAACTATGGATTTCTTTGCCGCCTTAAAGCCTGCGCGGGCATTCCCTGTGCACGATGCGCTGCTGTCTGAAGCTGGCCAACTGGTGTACGACGCCTGGTTACAGCGCGCTGCCGAAAAAGCGGACGCCAGCTACCGCCGCCTAGCCATAGGTGAGAGCATTAATATCTAACGGTTTTCAGTTACAATAACTGCGTGAAGATTTACTCGTGGAACGTTAATGGCATCCGTGCCGTAGTGCGAAAAGGCGAATTCCAGAAGTTTATGGCCGCACACAGCCCCGATATCTTGTGCCTGCAAGAGACCAAGGCTGAACAAGGGCAGGCCGAAGTAGACCTGGCCGGCTACGAAGAGTACTGGAATTCCAGCCGGGCCAAAAAAGGTTACAGCGGCACGGCCATCTTTACCAAGCTCAAACCCATTGCCGTAATCAACGATATCCCAGAGGAGTTCGTTAAATCCGGCGGCCTGCTGCTGGATAAGTACGGCCATAGCAATGACGAGGGCCGGGTGATAGCCGCCGAATTCGATGAATTTTACTTAGTAACCGCCTACACGCCTAACGCCAAAGACGATCTGACCCGCATCCCTTTGCGCCTGCAATGGGACAAGGCTATGATGCTGTATTGCGCCGATTTGCAGAAGAAGAAGCCCGTGATTTACTGCGGTGACATGAATGTTGCTCATACCGAGGATGACCTAGCCAATCCGCAATCCAACATCGGCAAAAAGGGCTTTACGGCCGAGGAACGCACAGGCTTTGATAACTGGCTGGTAGCCGGTTTTGTAGACACCTTCCGTATCTTCAAGCAGGGCAACGGACACTACACCTGGTGGAGCCATTTTGCTCGTGCGCGCGAGCGCAACGTCGGCTGGCGGATAGATTACTTCTTGGTGTCAGAACCGCTTAAAAGCAAGATTAAAGCAGCAGAGATCCACCCAGACCAGCTAGGCTCGGACCACTGCCCGGTAAGCATAGAGCTGGCTTATACAAAGCGGTTGAACAGATTGACCAGTAAGAGTACACTTTAGGGCAAAGGAGGCCCCATGCCTAAAAAAACCACTGCGAAGAAAAGTGCCAGCCATAGGCGTACTAAAGCCAAGCGGTCCGGTGCGGTTATTCTGTTCGGAGCGTTCGGTCTAGCTTTGTGCGCACTGCTGCTGGTCAAGTTCCTGGTTGCCAATTACACCATAGTTACCAAATAGTAAATCGCCACGCTGGGCGGTTGTAAGCATAAGCCTTAAGCTTTAAAATCAAGGCCCAGGAGAGCAGCATGCCCAAAAAACAATCAACCAAGCATAAAACCACGAAGTTCCCGTTTGCTCACCCAACTAAGCACGGCCGATTGCATTGGAAGAAAGTGCTCTATATAGTTTTGGGCGGCGCCTTCGGCCTGGTGCTTGTCGCAGCTGTCACGGCACAGGTGATTTATAACAAACTGCTTTGGGACTGGGCGAGCGAACAAAGCACGGTCAAGATAACCCTGCTCATCCAAAGTGCGCTGGAGGGCCTGGAAAGCATAAAGGCCGAACCCGGGGATGCTGAGGACGGCAGGCAGCTTATCCCCGAATCACGGCTGGCTCTGCCCGCGGAGACAGATGAAGTGCGCAGACTCTTGTACCACTACAACGCAGCCGATTCCGGCACAGACGGCGCTGGCTACACTTGGGATTATCCGGAAACGGTGCAGGTTACTACCAAGCAGCTTGCGGTGCAATCACGCACACGCTTGATGACAGGCCACAAGACGGAAGATGTCTTTAATCTATTACCGGCAGCGCAGGCATGCAACCGCGGTTTTACCCTGCAGTTTACCGGGGAAAACGAGAATGGCCTGCGTCTTAGCGGCCAGCGCCAGCTTAGCGATGGCCGGACGCTCTACGTATTCCGCGAGCCGGCATGTAATTTTGATGAAGATACGGTGGATGCGCTCGAAACCTACCTGCTGCAAGCCCAGAGCTACTAATTTGCTACAATAACCGTAATGGCAGGGAAGAAATTCGCGGTTTTTGACATAGACGGCACAATTGCGCGGTCGGCGCTGTTTTTTCAGGTCGTAGACGAGCTTATCGTCCGCGGCTACCTGCCAGCAGAATACCGTGAAAAACTGGATGAAAAATATGAGCGGTACCGCCAACGCACACATGCCGGAGCGTTCAACGAGTATGCCCAGGTGTCCGTAGAAGCGCTGCTGGGCAACGTGCACAAACTGAGAGCTGCAGATTACCGTGAAGCAGTAGACGCCGTTACAGCCAAAACCAGCAAGTATGTCTACACCTACACGCGCGACCTGATACGCAAGCTCAAAGACCAGGGATATTTCCTAATTGCACTATCGGGTTCAGAGATGTACTCGGTCAAACGCTTTACCGGCCAATTTGATTTTGATGTGGCCATTGGCGAGCTGTATCACGAAAAAGACGGGGTCTTTACCGGTGAGATTGAGGAAGTCATCCATAAAAAAGATATATTTATCAAGCAGCTGGTAAGCGAGCACGGCCTAAGCTATAAAAGCAGCATCGCCGTAGGCGACAGCATCGGCGACAAAGAGATGCTTGAAATTGTCGAGTACCCGGTAGCATTTAATCCCGAGCAAAGATTGTATGATTTGGCACTGAAGAACAAGTGGAAGATAGTAGTAGAGCGCAAAAATGTCATCTATGAGTTAGTCCCCCGCCGCACCTGCCTATGCGGGCCTGATCACACTAAATCAGCACCGGGCAGCTTAACCAGTCCGCTTACCATAGCTAAGGCTATGCCGCGGGACATGCCTGATCCGTCCAGCACCACTCCAGAGCAGTCATCTTGCCGCAAATGCAGCTGCGGCGGGGAACCCGGGCCAGCTAAAGACGGCTACTGGTTAGCCGGCTAACGGCAGCTCTACCGAGAAAACCGAGCCGCGGCCGTACTCGCTCTTTACGGTAATTTTGCCGCGGTGGGCCTGGGCAATAGCTTGGGCCAGACTAAGCCCAAGGCCATAACCATCAGCTTTGGTCTTATTGCGGGACTGGTCCGCGCGGTAAAAGCGGTCAAAAATATGGGGCAGGTCTACCTCGGTTATACCTATGCCTTTGTCAGCGATATCTACACGCACTTTTTTGTCCGGTTGCGTAACCGTAACGTCCACGGATGATTTGCCGGAGCTGTACTTGATAGCGTTGCCAATGATGGGCACAAACAACTCTATAAGCTGGTCCGGATCGCCATGCACGACAGCTTTGGTCTTAGGCAAATTCAGCGTCATCTTATTGGCCGCAGCCTTGTCGGCCAGGCGGCCGGCGGCGGCATCCAGGATATCCTGCAGCTTATAGTCCTGCCAATGAGAGGTATCAATCTTGTCGCCGCTGCGGGCCAGCCGGAGCAGGCCATTGGTCAAAGCTTCTAGTTTGGCAATCTCTTCCAGGTTGCTGGTCATGATGTCACGCGCGCCGCTAACTTGCAGTTTTTTATCGCGCAGGCCTAGCTCGTTCTCCAGCTTCATAGCTGCCAGCGGCGTGCGCAGCTCATGCGCGGCATCGGATGTAAACCGACCCTGGGTTACCAGGGCTTGCTCAAGCGGCCGCAGGCTGCGGCGCGCCAGGAAGTAGCTGGCTGCCGAACCGGCCGCCAGCATGCTTGCGTTTACTAGCACCAGCTTGGCCAGCAGGTTGTTGCGGAAACGGCGCAAACCTTCTTCGCGGATACGGTCCAGGCCCTGGGGCGGCAAGAAGTAAAGATTGCCGCGCAGCTGGTTCTCCTGGGTACGGAAGCCATTGCGGGCAGCCGACATCGTCTGATAATAAAAGATGGTGCTAAAGCCCAGGGTCAGGGCCATGATAATGCCTAGGTAGGTCAGGGCCAGCCGCGTCCGCGCCGATGATACCGTTAGTGATGGGATGGTCATAACTATATTCTACTGAAGAAACCTGTATTATTCCTGAAATACCTGATGTTTCTGGCTGAGTGCAGTCTGAGATGAAAGCCGAGCACAAAATCTGAGCCGTATTCTACATACGGTGAGGATTTTTGACGCAGGTTTTCGCTCAGAATGTGCCAGCCAGATATATCAGGGCTGAATCAAATACCCAAAGCCGCGCCTGGTCGTAATAAAATCCACGTTGTATACGCGGTCAATCTTGTTACGCAGATAGCCCACATATACCTCTACTGTGTTGGGCATAACATCGTCATCGTCGCTCCACAGGTGG
Source organism: Saccharimonadales bacterium (SeqCode) (assembly GCA_049292975.1). Classification (GTDB taxonomy): domain Bacteria; phylum Patescibacteriota; class Saccharimonadia; order Saccharimonadales; family JACDBH01; genus JBGSWE01. Next base: position 6,390 of record JBATRZ010000015.1, read on the forward strand.
GAGATCAGCTCGTCTTTGCTTACCACAGTACCGGCCCGGCGCAGCAGGTATTCCAGCAGTGCGAATTCCTTGGCAGTCAGTTCAACCAGGTCTGTCTTGTAGTGCACGGTCTTGGCCACCGGATCCAGCGATACATCACCCGCTACCAGGCTTTTGCCCAGAAGGTTGCGCGGCCGACGTAGGAGGGCGTACAGCCGCGCAATCAACTCCTCAAATTCAAATGGCTTGGCGAGATAATCGTCCGCGCCACTATTGAGTCCCAGCACCTTGTGCCCGGTATCGTCACGTGCGGTCAGCATTAGAATCGGAGTTTTTACGCCTTCTTTGCGCAAAGCCACGCACACAGCCTGGCCGTCCAGGCTGCCTGGCAGCATCCAATCCAAAAGTATAATGTCGTATTCATCACTGCGGCCATAGCTGAGCGCCGAATCGCCGTCCCCGACAACGTCAACACTAAATGTTTCCGCCTCGAGACCTCGTTTCAGGTTTTTGGCTATCTTCGGTTCGTCTTCAACTATTAAGGCACGCATACTGGGTATTGTACGCGTAAAATCTGAAAATTTACTGAATAATATCTTACAGTTTTTGGCCTTTTTTGCGTGAATTTTTTTAGTGCACGAGCGAGCCGCCGCCGGTACTTTTTCTGCTAACGCTGGCCTTAAGTTCCAGGGCCAGGTTTTGCGGATTGCTAACA
>JBATRZ010000016.1:0-12961 GCA_049292975.1 Saccharimonadales bacterium (SeqCode)
CAAGTTACAAGTGGCAAGATTAGCAGGCTAAGTGTCTTTTCTTGGTCCTTGCTACTTGAGCCTTGCTACTTGCAGGCCGGAGGCTGCCCGTGATGGCCTTTGGCAAGAAAAAACAGCCCCAGATTGACCCTGTTGCCCAGGCGCAGGCACAGCGGCAGCGCGAGGAGCAAGAAGTCCAGGCAGCGTTCCAGAAGGGCGTAACCGCACTGCGCGACTTTATTGCGCCAAGCAGTATCGAGTTCCAGAGCAGCTTTTTCCGTATCGGCACCCGCTACGCCAGAACCTACTACGTTTATGGTTACCCCCGCCAGATCTTTACCGGCTGGCTGAGCAGCATGGTCAATATAGACGAAGTCATAGACCTGAGCATGTTTGTTTATCCGGTAGAGAGCCAGGTGGTGCTAGAGAACCTGCGCAAGAAGGTGACCCAGCTTGAGGCGGGTGTCCAGATAGACGCCGAGAAAGGCCGCATCCGCGACCCGGGCAAGCAGGCCGCCATTGTCGATGCCGAAGAGATGCGCGATAAGCTGCAGGTGGGCGAGGAGCGTTTCTTCCGCCTGGGTCTGTACTTTACGATTTATGGCAACAGCCAGGAAGAGATGGAATTTGTCAGCCACAAGGTAGAGAGCATGCTTGGCCAGCACCTGGTGTACTCCAAACCGGCAACCGCCCAGCAGGAGCAAGGGCTGAACAGCACCGTGCCTCAGTTTAGCGACCAGTTGCAGATCCGCCGCAACATGAACACCGGCGCCCTCAGCACGACCTTCCCGTTTACTTCGGCCGACCTAAGCCAGGACGGCGGGATCCTGTACGGCATAAACATGCACAATTCGGGACTGGTCATCTTTGACCGGTTCAGCTTAGAAAACGGCAACTCGGTGGTATTCGCCAAGTCCGGTGCCGGTAAATCATTTACCGTGAAGCTAGAGGCGCTGCGCAGCCTGATGTTCGGGACCGAAATATTTATCATCGACCCAGAGAACGAATACCAGCGCATGTCTGAGGCAGTAGGCGGTGCCTACGTGCGCCTGAGCCTTAACAGCAATACCCGTATCAACCCGTTCGACCTGCCGCAAGTCGTAGACACCGAAGAAGCCGACAACGCGCTTAGATCCAACCTAATAACTCTTCACGGCCTGCTGCGCCTGATGATGGGCGGCGCGCAAGCCCAAATGCAGGGCGGGGGAGGAACCATCATGCCGGCGCTAAGCCCCGTAGAAGAAGCAGACCTGGATGCCGCGCTTATAGAAACATACGCCCGCGCCGGTATCACCAACGACCCGCTGACACACCAGTCGCCGCCGCCAACCATCGCCGACCTGTACGACGTACTGCTGCACATGGGCGGCACCGGCCCCCAGCTGGCCCAGCGCCTGCGCAAATACACCAGCGGTACTTTTGCCGGTATCTTTTCCCAGCAGAGCAACATCAACATCAATAATCCGATGGTGGTGTTTAATATCCGCGATCTCGAGGACGAGCTGCGGCCCGTCGCCATGTATATTGTCCTTAATTATATCTGGAATAAGACCAAGAGCGATAAGCGCCGCCGAATCCTTATCGTGGACGAGGCCTGGCAGCTGATGAAATACGAGGATTCGGCCAACTTCTTATTTTCACTGGCCAAGCGGGCCCGCAAGTACAACCTGGGCATTACTACCATCACCCAGGACGTCGAGGACTTTATGGGCAGCAGAATGGGTCGCGCCATCGTAGCCAACGCCAGCATGCAGATCCTGCTAAAGCAATCGGCTTCGGCGGTTGATGTGCTGAGCTCTGTCTTCAGGCTGACAAGCGAGGAACAAAAGCGCCTGAGCCAATTCCCGGTAGGCCAGGGACTGTTCTTTGCCGGCCAAAACCATGTGCACATCCAGATTATTGCCAGCCCTACCGAGACGGGCCTGATAACCACCAACCCGCAACAGGTAGCGGCGCTAGAAGCTGGCGATATAGACCAGGCACAAGGCACGATAGACCTTGATAACAGGTTAGCCCCTGGGATATGATGCTAATGTATGTCTAATTACGACCGCCCTGGCCACGAACACGACCGCGATCACGACACCATAACCCGCGCGGATGACGAAGAGCTTCGCCGCATTACCGGCATTGACGAAGCTGCTGAAAAAAAGATGGAGGAAAATGCTGTCCACGACGGCAGCACGGCCAATAACCCCGAGCGCGAAGGCCTTGAGCAGCTTGATGAGGATGGCGAAGAGCAGAAAGGCAAGGGCAAGGATAGCAGCGGGACCGAGAAAACCGAAGACGGTGAGCGTGACCTGTTTACGGGCAAGGGCGGCATGCAGAAAGCAAGCATCCAGTCCCGCCTGATAAACAAGCGTAACGGCATCATACTGGGTGTCGTGGGTTTTGTGGTTAGTCTTGCTGTTGGTATATTTACGCTGCTGCCGGGCTTTATCGTCAATCAGGTGCGCGAAATCCTGCTTGGCAAGATTAATGCGATGCAGACAAGCCAGAGCCGCAAGTATCGCCGCAACAAACTAGCCCGCGTTAGCGACATGTTCAGCCTCGATGGCCGTCGAGGCGGCAAGATCATCGCCGAGATGCAGGCAAGCGGCTACCGCTTTTCATTTAGCAAAACCGACCGTAACCGTATAGTGGGTATTACGCCGCCCGGCTCTAACGTCAGCATTCCGAACCTGCCCAATAATTCAGCTATGGCGGATAATATCAGTGCGTTCATGGATTACCGTCACCCCTTTAAGACTAGCCGCTGGAAGACAAAACGCATGGAGTCATTCTATAGACGGTACGGCGTAAGCCGGATATCTGTCGTGACTCCTACGCCGGATGATCTAGAAACACCCGATCAAACAATAAACCGCAACGTTGGGGGTAGCGTGCTAGATGATGATTATGATCCAAGGTACATAGGCGGCGACGAACCATATCCAGAGGGCGCAACGGAAGCTGAGCGCGCTGCGATAGACGAGCGCAACGCCAACCGCCGTGCCGCGGTCGAAAGTACCGGTGATTATACTGAGATCAAGAAGGAGATACGTGAAGAAGGGACCGACATGAAGGACATGGACAGCCCCTTGGCAGCGGTAGACGACGGCATACCAAATCCAGTGCGGCCAAACGTACTTGAGTTCGCAGGTAACGCCCACAAGTTACTTAGCTGGAATAGCGCCAAAAGTTTCTTCTCCGCCACGGATCTCTTCGACAAAGTCTGTACGGTTAAGAACCGCCTGCGCGCTGCCGTAACAGCTAGCCGGGCTTACCGTGCTCTTAGCATGCTTAAGTACGCCGGTGTCTTTGTAAGCGCATCCGATGCAACCCGTACCGGGAATTCGAATTCTGCCCTCATGAATTCCTTGATGAAGCGCTGGACATCAGTAGACAAGAACGGCAACCCCGTTGGCGCATCACCCGGACTTGCGTACGCCCTAAAGGGAAAGTTCAGCCGGTCAAACAATAATGCAGTGCGTGGTGCTTACTCGGTGGACGGCAAGCTGACTGGTACCTATAAAGCCGTACAGGATAAAACCGACGAGATCCCGGGCACTACTCCAATGAATTGTGGTGTCTGGCAGAACCCGATCTTCCAGATTGGAGTTGGAATCATTGAAGTTGGAATTGCTATCTTAACGGGGGGCGGTTCATATACGGTAACCCAGGGTGTAAAGCTGACTATCCAGAGAGGTGTAACCCAGACTATTAAGGCCTCTATTAACCGGACCTTGATCAAAGCGATTATGAAATCTGTCGCCATTGGCGTAGCTACCGAGTTAAGCTTTGAGGCTATCATGCAGATAACACAGATGTACGCAGAGAAGAGCCTGGCATTTAACTTTAGCGGCCAGGAACGGGGGGCGTTGCTTGCCGGGCCTGTTATTGGCGGGGCAGGGGTCATGCACAAGCAGCGCAACCTTGCTGCTGGCATGGTTCCGGCAACAACCGAACAGTATGGGCAGGCATTGGCTATATACAAGGCAGAGAAGGCCGAAGAGTATGCCAACCAAAGCTTCTTCGCGCGGGTGCTTGATTATAGTAATAGTGACTCTGTCGCGTTCTCCGTAGCAGCTACGCTGCCATACAGCGCAGACCACGTGGGCGTCATCGCCAGCAATAGCTTAACCAGCTTAAGCTCTGCCATTGCAAAGGGTCCGTCTACTATAATTTCTTCAATCGGAGGACTGTTCTCGCCAAAGGCGTTTGCCCAAGATGATGAAGAGATTGAATTTGATGAATTTGTCACAGAGGGGAACAATTCCGGTAAGCATCTGGCCACAGATACCGCGGGCAATCTCCAGCCGGTAATGCTGCAAGAAGTGATGGATATGGATCCGCTAGAAAATATCGAGTTTCTTACGGCATCGGGTGATATCGGCGGCGAATCGACTAGCTGGGAGCCCGTCAGCCAGCGTTTCAAAGATCACATTGCATACTGCGTAGACGCGCTTGATATTCTGTCCCGTATAGAAGGCGGTAATCCGAACAAGGTTGAAGAAGACTGTCTGGCAGACGGCTCACAAAAGGATCTAACCATCCGCTTCAAGGCACACCTGGCCTGGCTGGACGCCCTGGACTCCCTGGACTCTACGATATTTGCAGAAGAATTGGGCGGCGGCACTAGCAGCGGCCCTAGCGGGGTAGATGCACCTATTGACTGCACATCCGTTACGGGCAATGAGCGCATTGTCTGTGCCGCACAGAACTACCCGGGTATCCGTTATGCAAACAATAACACTGACCACTGGGCAGAAGAGTGGGGCGTAAGCAGCGTCAGCAATAAGCTGAATGGCGGGGCTGATGCCGAAGCATATTTGAGCCACAACGGTAACAACTTGCAAACACTGGTAGACACCGCCTTCATCGACTGTAGCGGCTTTACTAACCTGGCAATGTGGGTGGCCTTCCAGTACAAGACCTCTGCCGGTTGTTCGGGCGGCTATGTTAGTGGTGCGGATCCAAATATACGCGAGGTTCCGATCAGCGAAGCCAGACCGGGTGACTTCTTGACCATCAGCCGTAATTGTGATGGTAATGGCGGACCAGGACACATCGCTATACTTGTAAGCCGCAACGCCGACGGCACCTTCACCACGCTTGAGTCTTCTGCGGGGCGTAATGTAAATGGCGAGAAACGGTCAGGGTTTTACTCAAGGCAGCTCGACACCTTGGGCGGGACCGGGGAACATGACTTCAAATTTGCGGCGCGCTATGCTGGACCGGGGTCTTCGCCATGATGAAGCTATTTACTCTTAGGCGTTTGGTTATTTTGTTTGCCGCTGGGGTGGTGCTATTTGCCCTATACGGCCTGTTCTGGTATGGAAACCTGCGGGTTAGCAACCTGCCCGAGGGAACCGTTGCTTCCGTAAACGGCAAGGTTTATAGCCACAAGGAGTTTAAGAAAGGCATCAAGCTGCGCCCAGGTACCCACAGGCTGTATGTGACAAGCCCCAACACCAAGCCTTTTGAGTCAAAAAAAGCGGTCAGCGCACTATCGACAACTGAGCTAAACCCCGAGATACCGGTGCTCTCGTCGGACGAATTGGTTGAGTTCGTCGCAGGCACAACATTATCCTCAGACTTAAAAATAGTAAGAAGCAGGCTCTTTGAGAACAATACCTGGATGGTGGTGCTGGTTGGCTCACGCGATGGGCGAACAGATGCCTATTATGACATTTACGTGTATCGTGACCGGATCTGGACTATTTTTGACTCTGGCACCGGCTTTGATCTGGAAGAATCGTCAGACAATGGTTACCCCAACAGTGTGGTCCGGTATATGAAGGGAGAGGACCGGTAATGATAGCGTCCCGCGCAGCAAATAAAGACAGCTTGGTGTGGCTATACTACCTAGCCGCATTCTTAATAGTACCTTTCCTATTATTCGCTAGCATCCGCGTCGTGCATGCACAGCCGGAAAATACCCAGGTAAGTGAAGAAGAGGAGTGCTCGGAGGCGCGCCTGAAGTCGCTACAGGTAGCGATTATTAATTGTTCGGGTAACCAACCTAGTTGTGGCTCTAATGGTGGCGGCATAGCAAACCCAGCTGACCTCAATGTTACCCTTAGGTACCCGGCAGGACTTGAAGGTAAAGAGGCGGCACTTATTGCCTCAACCCAGCGGCATGTTGCAGAGAACTACCCACACTCTCCGTTTAATACAAACCCTCAGTATATTGAGATGATATACCGCCTCAGCCGCGAAGCGCAAATAAATCCATTCCTGATTATCTCTATAGCCCAGCAGGAGAACGGCTGGGGTAGTAGCGGAGGCAATGCAGTTGCTAATAACAACTACTTTGGCATGTTGCTCAAGAGCAAGCCGGGCGGCAATATCTATTACAGCTTCGCGACTGTTGAAGATGGCATTCGTGAGTATATCTCGCGCTCAGCACGTCACATAAGCAACCCCGAGGGTTCTTGGGCTGGGGTTTCGAACTTTTATGAATTCTTATCGGTCCATCAGTCTGGTGTCCTGGCATATCCTGGTGAATATCCGCCGGGCTCAGCCGGTGCCAACCATGACCCCCAATACTTGGCTTATGACGCGGGTATGGATATTTACATCAGCTGGGATGTGACCGCCAACGGCGACCGCGGCGTCTATAATCCGCTTGTATATTTCCAAAATGCCACCGCACTCATAAACAAGCTGATGGGAACCAGCCTGTCCGATGTACCACAGCGTACATCAACATCGACGGCCGGGTTTACTAACGAATGCGGCAGTAACACGCCCGGAACTGGCGGTAATGGTACTGTAGATACGCGAGGCTATGCCTTTCCTCTTGCACCTCAGACACAGGCGGTCGGAGGCATAAATAATGACCACCATGACGGCACGCCGGCTTTTGACTTGTTCAGCTTCCCTGATGCACCAGTCTACTCTATCTTTGCCGGCACGCCAGTCACAATCAACACTAGCTTCAATGACGTCCCGGGATGTAGCTCGATCCAGTTCCACGCGGACGATGGCTATTATTACTGGTACGGCCACCTTAAGAATGTGTCCGTAAAGCAGGGCGTGCACATTGATGCAGGTATCCAGATGGCACAGGTTGCAGACCAATCCTATGGAAGTGATTGTGTTGGTGGCGGACCCCACTTGCATATCGATCGTGGTTGTACGATAAATGGCGTACGGCAGCGTGGCGGAAGTGACTCCTGCCGGGATCCTGAATTTATACCGTTCTTAAGGGCGCTATACCAATCATTGCCACCATCAGATGACAGGGAAAAAATATGAACGGGCTTAAGATCTCAAAACGCAAAGTAACTATCACGGCCCTGTTGATACTCTTCATTGTTTTACTGGGGACGGTACTTACGTGGGGCGCTTCGTCAAGCGATATAGACCGTCGGCCAGAGACCGATGCAACAGACTATGAATCACAGGCATATATACACGATAGCGGCAACCTGGCAAGTCAGCTTGGCGGACTCAATCAATACATTTCGCTTACAGAGGATATGCATGTGTTTGCCACAAAAAGCTTCCCTGTTTACACCGAGGATACCAAGCGTATCGTTGGCTTCAAGCCCTCTAAGGCATCGGTCAAGGCTGCTTATGTGGTTAGTCTCAGCGGACGCTTTGGCGCCAGCAAGGACAAGATAGAGATTAAAGTAACCCTGCTTAAGAATGACCGCATTAAAACATCTATCACAAACACTAGGACGGGCAAGAACTACGATAGCGAGTTACCCTCAAATACTAAGACAAACCAGTTCCTAGCCACACTGCCTATTGAAGAGAACGACTATAGGATTGATTACCAGCGCACCGTAAATGGCGGCGGAGTTACAATTACATACTACATACGTGATGCAGCCCTAACTAAGGCTTCAAATCAAAAGATAATAGACGCTATTGGCGAGGAAGCGGCAAAAAACTTAAGCATTACCGCAACCTTCCCGTCGCCAAGCTTTGAGCAATAGCCTATGTATTAATCGGAATGATGTTTGCCGGTTTCATGTGCTCGTCCAGCACCAGGTCGGCATCGGTCGTGGTTATAAAGGTCTGGTGGGTCTGCAGGAAGCCGGCCAGGGAGTGGCGGCGTTTGCCGTCTAGTTCGCTAAAGACATCGTCTAGCAGCAGCAACGGTTTTTGGCCGTGCAGCTTTTCGAGCAGCTGGAGTTCGAATATCTTTAGTGCCAGCAGGGCGCTGCGTGTCTCGCCGCGGCTGGCTGCCTGTGCGGCGGGACGATCTTCGTACAAAATCACAAAATCGTCGCGGTGCGGCCCATACGCCGTAAAACCGCGCAGCACGTCTTGATCGTAGGATTTGTCGAGTGCTTTTAGCAGCATGGTTTCGTAGTTATCCGGGGGCAGTTTGCTCAAATACTTTATGCTTACCTTGGTCTTTTTATTGCCGGCAATTTTGTTATAGAGCTTGGGCAGAACTTCTTGGAGGCCTGTTATCAGCTGCGTTCTGGCCATCACAATGGCGCCGCCAAGCTCGCTGAGACGCAGGTTCCATATAAACAACTGTTCCTTGCCGGGACGCTTATGGGACTTAAGCAGGGCGTTACGCTGGGCCAAGGCTCTTTTGTAGCGGCGCCTGAGGCTCTTAAACTCCGGCAGTGTCTGTTCGAGCAGCGTATCCAGGTAGGCGCGGCGCAAATCTGGCTGGCCATGCAATAAATACAAGTGGTTTGGTTCGAACAGCACGACAGGCAGAGTGTGGCTGGGAGTTAGCAGCTTGTATGGCTTGTCGTCAAATATGTAACTCTTGCTTACCCGTCCGTTATCAGAGACTATCTTTACCGTCCTGTTTACGCCGTCTGCAACCGCATCCAGGCGGGCCCAGGGGCTGTTAAACTCCAGCATATCCTGATCGGCCACCCGGTATGAACTGCCGGCCGCTACCGCCAGCACCGCCTCGAGCAGATTGGTCTTGCCGCTGCCGTTGGGACCGACAATAATGTTTACGCCCGGCTCGAATTCAAAGCTGTCGTCCGTATAAGAACGGAAGTGTTGCAGTCTTAATGAGTTAATCATTAAGACTAGTTTATAAAGTTTATAAAGTTCATAAAGTAGAAAGTTATAACTTTTTAATGAGTCCAGAGATGATTTTAGAGATTTCAAGTGATAGGCTTTTTATTTCAAGTACTTTTTCTTCGTCAAAAAGGTTAAGCTCCTTGCCTATGTAGGTCATGGAACGAACTTCGCCAGCCGACCCCTTTGCTATGAACAGGAATTGTTTGAATTCCTTGTTAGATTTTCTTTCAAAACCCTCAGCAATATTGTTCGACACCGATAGTGCCGCCCGCCAAATTTGGTCTCTAAAGGAATAATCCTTGGTGTTTACTAGTGCGTGATGAGTAATTAGTGCAAGCTCCTTGCCTTTCTGCCAAGCTATAATATCCTCGAATCGCTCGATGTTTGCCATAACTTTCAACTTTCTACTTTATGAACTTTTAACTTGTTGTGTTCTATGAACGCAGCGGCATGATGATGTGTTTGTAATCCTGGCTCTTTGGGTCAGATAACAGCGACGGGTCAAGCTTGCCGTTGAACTGGAAGGTTACTGTATCGCCGGCCAGAACGTGCAGCGCATCAAGCAGGTAGCGCGAATTTAGCGTAACCTCGCCCGAGCCAGTGACTTCGGCGGTGGCGTTGGCTGTGTTTTCACCCAGTTGCGAAGCGATCGAATTAATGCTGACCTGTTTGGCAACCTCATCAACCCTGATAGTCACGCTGCCGGCGCTTTCGCGCGCAAACAGGCTGGACACCTTGGTAATGTTGGTAAAATCATCGCGCGACAGGGTGGCGGTAACTTCGAATTGGGAAGGAATCAGCTTGCGGTAATCCGGGTACGCACCGTCTATCAGGCGCGAGACCAGCTCTATCTCGCCAACCCTAAACAGTACCTGTTGGTCGTCATGAGTAATATTAACCGTTTCGTCACCATCACCCAAAATTCGTAACAAATCCTGCATGGCTCCGGCAGGAATCAGCAGGGCTACGTTGCCCTTGTGTTTTACTAGGACCTTCTCGGCTAAGCGGTAGCTATCGGTGGCTACCAGATACAGCATACCGTCATGGCTATGCAAGTATACGCCAGTCAGGACGGGGCGCGCCTCGTCATTAGAAGCCGCCAGCACGGTCTGTTGCAGGCCTTTTTTAAAGGCAGTTGCCGGTATTTCCCAGGCCGTACCACCGGCAATCGCCGGCATAACAGGGAAGTCATCGGCGGCCACGCCGTTTATCGTAGATTCGTACTGGTCTGCAGTAATGTGCAGCTTGTGCTCGTCAAGTTCCAGGCTGATGATGCCGCTAGGTAAGCTGGCTACAAAATCCTGCATTAGCCTGGCCGGTACGGTTATGGCGCCCTCGCTGCTAACCTTGGAGCCAATGTAATGCGTAATGGCGATATCCAGATTGGTAGACGACACGCTCAGACGGCCATCAACGGTCTTTAATAAGACGTTGCCGAGAATGGGCAGGGCATTGCGGGTGTTGGCGATCCGGGCAACCGAGCCGAGGGCTTTGCTAAGGTTTTCCTGGGTTACTTGAAGCTTCATCCGGTTAAAGTCCTTTCTTTGTGTTGGATATTCCGTTTATTAAAGTCGGGCAGATCATTTGGGTGGTTTGGTTGAGGCGCGGTGCACTAACAGGCTTCATTAATTATTTCCTTTTATTTCATTTCTTTCATATATATAAGCACTGTGGATAGTGTGTACAAGCGGTAACCTAACAGATTGTAAGATGGTATACATATGTTGGAAAAGTGTACACAAAAATGATGCTAGGTGTGTGAAACCGGCGGGTAAGTGGAGGGGTTTTACCACTGCCGCCAGGGCGGTTGTCCACGGGCTGTGCATAATCGGCTCAGAAGCCCACATGTCTGCCCACGGCTTTTGCACGCTCCATCCACAGGCATTAGAAACTAGAAAAGACAAACTAGAAAATGGTGTCATAAAATTTTCTATACTAATCTCTAAACTCTGATCTCTAAACGCTAGTTCAGGCATATAACCGCTCCTTGATTTCTGACACATGCTGGCGCACTACCGCATCAAAAGTAAGCTCTTGCTCTACTTTATCAACCGAGTGGATGGCGGTGGTGTGGTCTTTGCGGCCAAGTTCGCGCGCGATCTTTGGGAAGCTCAGGTGCAGCTCGGATCTTAAGATATACATGGCAATCTGGCGGGGCACCACGATGTCTTTGTCGCGCTTTGGGCCTAAGATGTCTTCCATTGGCACCTGAAAATGCTTGCTGACACGCTCAATAACCTGGCGGGCGCTCAGGTGCTTGGGCCGCGTCTTATTAGCGCTTAGCAGGTTAGAGACAATGGCCACATCCGGCTCCAGATTGCGCATTTCACAGAAGGCGATTAGTTGGTTTAGAGCGCCCTCGAGCTCGCGTATATTGGTCTGGATGTGGTTGGCCAGATAATCCACCACGTCGTTAGGCAGCTGGATACCTACGCCGTCCGCCTTGGATTGCACAATGGCGCAGCGCGTCTCAAAATCGGGATTCTGCATATCGATGCTCATGCCCCAGGCAAAGCGGCTGCGCAGGCGCTCTTCTAGCGTAGGGATGTCTTTGGGCGGTTTGTCAGAGCTAATGATAATCTGCTTGTTGGCCTGGTGCAGGGCGTTGAAGGTATGGAAGAATTCCTCCTGCGTCTTATCCTTGCCCGCTATAAACTGCATGTCGTCAATAATCAGCACATCGGCATTGCGGTAGTAGCCCGCAAAGTCAGTGTTCTTCTTGTACCGCACCGCATCAATAAATTCCTGCACGAACTGCTCGGTCGATACATAAACCACCCGGGCGCTCGGGTTCTTGGCCATGACGGCATTGCCAACCGCCTGGATTAGGTGGGTTTTACCAATACCCACCCCGCCATAAATAAACAGCGGGTTGTACTTGGTACCGGGGTTGGCTGCAATGGCCTGGCAGGCGGCATGCGCCAGCTCATTTCCGGAGCCGACGATAAAGTTATCAAAGGTGTATTTCTCGTTCAGGCCCTGGCGGTAGCTGTGGCTTAACGAATTACTGGTGTTTGCAGACGCCAGTCTGCTTGACGGGGTGACGCTGTTTAGCGGCAGCGTCTCTTCCTGCATTCTCTGCTTGCTGGCCCCGGGGTCGTTGTGAATCTTGTAATCAATGCGGTCGGGGCTTACTTGGTTTTTGGCCAGGATCCCGCCGATAAGGTCATTATACTTGCGCTCCAGCTGTTGCTTTACAAAGACGTTGGGTACGCCGATAGTCAGGATATTATCTTTGAAACGGAGCAGGCGGGTGTTCTTGAACCACGTAACATAGTTGCCGCGGGACACGCTAAGCTCGATCTCCCCCAAAACTGCCTGCCAAATCCGTTCGTCCTGCACCTAAACCCCCCGGGTAGAAATTGCTGATACTGTTTACTATACAGAAAATCAAGAGTTTTCCACAAGTCCACAGGTGAAAATAACACACGTTCAAAAAATCTCCAGAAACAGAGGCTTAGTTATGCACAGCTTTTCGTAACACCTGTAAAACTGTGGAAAGACCTAGCAAAAAAGGGGATAACCTGTTAGAATTTGTGGGTTATCATTGTCAATTTGACACACCCTCTAGACAAAACCGTTCGAGTTGTGTCAGTAAGTAATGCGATAGGATTAATAAAAGATGCCAAAACGCACCTACCAACCAAAAAAACGCAAGCGCTCCCGCGAGCACGGCTTTTTTGCCCGCATGAAGACCCGCGCCGGCCAGAATGTTTTGGCACGGCGGCGGGCTAAAGGCCGCAAAAAGCTAACAGCCTAGGCGGCCGGCAGCAGATAATACTTGATACCCGCTAAGCAAAGCGGGCCAGGTATTTTGTTTATCAATAACTAAATATCAAATATCATACCCTTATGCTTACGCGCACCAACAGGTTCCACGGCTACGGCGGCGTCCGCCGCGTCTACCGGCTTGGCCGCCCGGCAAGATCGTCTGCTGCGACGCTGCACATGCTGCGGGGCGATAAAGTTAAGCGAACCAGGGTTGCTG
>JBATRZ010000017.1:0-19739 GCA_049292975.1 Saccharimonadales bacterium (SeqCode)
CTAAAAACCAAAAAGGCCCAGCCTATGGCTGCCCCAGAAATTTCTTCCCCCTCTGAAAACATCTGGTTTTTGCTCCGCAAAACCAAAGAAAAAATCGCCCGAATGGGCGACAATTCTGACTTTAGTCAATTTTTGGTGCGGATGAGAGGACTTGAACCTCCACGCATTGCTGCACTAGTACCTGAAACTAGCGTGTATACCAATTTCACCACATCCGCGTCGAGGTGTGATAGTTGTGTTGCCGAACTGCTGACAAAATGAATTTGCTCAGCAATTCTAGTAACCCAACTAAGCCCTCTCCTTATCAATTGTCCAAACAGCAGACAAGCTGTTTGGTTTGGCCAATAGGTGGAGCCTGAACGACAGGGGTAATTTTATCGGACTATCCGTTTTTAAGCAAGCCGGCTATTGTATTGCGCGTTCGGTGCGGATCATCCAAGTTTCTACAAAATTGTAACGGTCTATGGGGCTGTTGATGGCTTTTTGGTCGAAGTTATACAGGCTGCCGTAGCTGGTGTAGACAAATTTCGGCCGGTACAAGGCGATTGCCGGCGCGTCTTCGCGCCAGTTTTGAAGGAACGGCAGATATTTGGCTGCTCTAAGCCCGGGATCTATACGGGTGCGGCCTGCCTCAAGCGCGCTGTCCACGGCTTTTGAACTATAGTTAGAGAAGTTAAGCCGGCGCTGTGAACGCACGTCTGCCTGCGAGCTATGCCAGTAGGCAAACTGGTCCGGGTCCTGGCCCATGACGATACCATACACCAGGGCATCGTAGCTGCGATCGTCTATGGCCGTCTGCAGATCGCGTTGCGCCAGAGAACTTACTGATAAATCTACGCCTACTTCGCGCCATTGCTTCTGCAATAGATTGGCTACCGCGGCATACTCTGCGCTGCTCAGCGTATTTAATTCTATGGTGAACGGCTTGCCATCCTTGGTACGGATACCGGTTGAGGCGTTTACCTTCCAGCCAGCCTCTTCCAGTTGTGCACGTGCCTGGTCTGGGTTATACGGATACTGCGTAACGCCTGGGTTGTAGCCGGTATGCTCCGGCAGCAGCGGGCCGTCTACCTTGGCATCTTCATCAGACAGCTGCCTTATGACTTCCTGCTGGTTAGTCGCTTGGGCCAGGGCACGCCTAACCTTCGCATCCTGCAAGTACGGCTGGTCATTCCTTAGAAACACCATGACTGCTCCCGTAAGTGACATGGGATGCTCTTTGCTGTTGCCGCCTGTCAGCGGCATGGATAATGCACCCGCTACGCCGTTTAGTTCGCCTTCGTTAAAGCTAGCAATCAAACTGCTTTCTTCCAAATAAGCCCGTACGATGAATTCGCTTAAGCGCGGCCGTCCGCGGTGGTAATCATCAAAAGCGCTAAGCGCAATTCGCTGCTCACGGTCGGCGGCAGTATCACCGTATACCTGCACGTCCTTCCACTTGAAGGGGCCTGCCCCGACTGGCTCGACAGTATTGAACAGGCTGCCGCGCAGTTCGCCTGGCTCAACATTACGCAGCACATGTTCCGGAATAATACCGCTAGTCAAAGCGTACGGAAACGAGGCAAGGATGCTTGGCAACTCAAAGATAACCGTCCTGTTATCTTTGGCGGATACTTTTATGCCTTGCCAGCTGGAAAAGAATGGCGACCTCGCGTCAGGGTTCTGGACCGTCTGAAAAGTAAACACAACATCATTAGCCGTAAGGGGCTTGTTGTCGTGCCACTTTAGCTTATCGCGCAGCGTCACGGTATAGCGTTTGCCTGTGCCGTCCACCGACCAGCTTTCTGCAAGATCACCAGTCAGATTGTTCTGTTTGTCATAAGTCAATAGCCCCGCAAACAGCAAGCGCGAGACAGAAGCGTCCACCTCGCTTGATGCATAGATAGGATTGGCATTGGTATAGGAGCCCAGTATACCCTCGCTATAGATTCCCCCCGCTACCGGCACGGTCTGAAGATAGTAATCACCTAAGGCGCGTGTCTGTACGACAACGGCGCCTATCATGGCTACAACCAGCAGAATCCAGGCCGCCAAGAAACGACGGACCTCATACAGCCGACCTAGCCGCCGGAAAAAGTGCCTGTCGAGGTTCTCCTCGGTACTGGAGCCAATGTCCTCTATCTGGCGTTGGCGGCGTCTGAATTTGCGGCGCCATCTTAGTTTGGTGCTGTGATCTATCATGCCGTATGTATTTCCACCTGGCCCTGCCGTTTACAGCTGTACAATGTTGGCCAGCAGCGAAACCGCAAAAACAACCACGAAGAAAATTGTTATGTTATGCAGGGATTTCTCTGAACCGCGCCTTACGGTATTCACTTCACCGCCGCCGCCCAAACCAGCGCCTAATGACGCCCCCCTGGTCTGCAGCAGGATAAGAATCGTCAGGATTACGGCTGAAATGATAGTAATGTAGTTTGCCAGTGTCATACGTCCTCAACAATCGCGGTCACTAATATATTTACTAATCCTATTATAACACCTGCTAGCATCGCCGCGCCAAATCCGGTCACTTCAAGCGGCTTGTAAAGATAGCTGGCCAGCATTACCATCAGGCCGTTCACGATTATCATGAATAGTCCCAGGCTGAACAATATGGCCGGCAGGCTCAGCAGCACTACAAACGGCTTGATAACCGTGTTTACGATAGCCAGTATGAAGCCGGCGATTATGATTATACTGAGCCGGTCATCATAGGTGATGCCGCCATCTAAAAATCCCGCCGCAATCCAGAGGCCTAGCGCGCACACGAACCACCTTAACAAAAACCTTTTAAGGGGACTCTTCATTACTGCAATTGTAAGTTATCAGAGGCTTCTGGGCAAGGAAGCGCTTAAGTTAAAGACACCATTTTTAGTAACGAGCACATCATCCTCTATGCGTACACCGATGCCTTCTTCTGGTATGTATATGCCGGGTTCTACCGTCAGTACCATGCCGGCGGACAGCGGCTGGTCATAATCGGCGGCATCATGCGTGTCCAGCCCCAGGAAGTGCGAAGTCAGGTGCGGGTAGTATCTTTTGAGTTTCTTCTTATCATTCAGATCGTCAAGTAAGCCGAGCTTTTTAAGTTCCTTGGCCATAATCTTATCTACTCCGGCCTCGTATTTGCGCATGTTCAGGCCAGGTCTAATCAGCCCCACCGCCTTTTCATATACACGCTCTACCGCCGCATGGACCGCGCGTTGCCGCCTGGTCGGCGGCGAGACCGCATAAGTACGCGTGATGTCCGCGCTGTAGTTGCATACCTCGGCCCCAACATCAAGCAACAGCAGTTCGCCGCTGCCCACCGGTTTGTCATTATCTATGTAATGGATGGTGGCGGCATTCGGCCCGCACGCTACAATCGGTTGGTAGGCGTGGCCGCCGGCACCTTTCTTCAAAAACATGTGGGTTATATCGGCGGATAACTCGGATTCGAACTTGTACTTGGGCAGCTTCTTGCGCACGGCAAGTAAAGTTGAAGTGGTAATACCTATGGCCGTCTGCAAAGCGGCCAGTTCCTCGGGTTGCTTGATCTGGCGCATACGCGCCAGCGGTTTCCTGATGTCTACAATCTCTAGTTTACGGTGTTTTGACAGTGAATGAAGCAGGGCGCCGCGGGCAGGATTGGCATAAAAGCCAAAACTGTCTATGTATGCCTCGGCAGGCGCGATGGTATGGACTTTCTTGTACTTCTTTAGCAACAGGTCTAGCCTTATCCAGCCCTGGTGATGCTCTTCTATTTGTTTGATTCCTGAGCGTGCTTTTATCGCCCCTTTATCAACAACGCCGTCCCAAAGATCACGATGATCCGGCCGTTTTGGCGCGATAAGAAAAGTACTGCCGCTATTTATAACCAGCAGGTAGTCGGGCTCTTCGATGCCGGTAAGGTACCAAAAATTGCTGTCTTGCCGGAACGAAAAGGTTGTGTCGGCGCTGCGCTGCAATAGACCATTGGCAGCAATGACAATAAGGTCTGAATCAAGGATCTGCTGTAGTTTAGTGCGGTTACCATTAAAAAAACCGCTAGGGAAAAAATCGGTCATAGGCTTATTACATTATAAGGCCAGGCAGCAGAGAACATCTGTCTTCTGCTGATTTTACAACGTATCACTACCGCCGCGGCCGCATGTACTGGCGCAGGATGATGGCCTTTTTTGCGCCAATGAGCTTTTCTATCTCCCAATCCCTGGCCTGCTCTATACCTTTGTAGCTTCCAAACGTCTTGAGCAGTTTCTTGCGCGTTTCGGGCCCGATGGTAGGGATATCATCCAGCATGCTGCTGACTTGGCGCTTGGACTTAAGAACCGAGTGATAGCTCACGGCAAAACGGTGGGATTCGTCACGTATGCGCTGCAGCAACTTAACGATGTGTGATGTCTGCGGCAGGCGTACAGATAAGAAATCGTCGTTCTCGAGCACGGTTCCGCCAAGTTCTGCTAATTTTTTGCGATTTAGTTGCAAATATTGCCAATCTTTTTTGATAATAATTTCTTCGAACTGCTTGGCAAGCCCAATGGCTGGCAGATGCAGCTGCCTTTGTTCCAATACTTTCAGTGCGCTGCCCAGCTGGCCTTTGCCGCCGTCTATCAGGAACAAATCAGGCTTGGGCCAGTTGTTATGTTTTTCACCCAGGCGGCGTTCTAAGACCTCGTGTATGTGCGCAAAATCATCATTGCCGGGCAAACGCATCTTGAATTTGCGGTAAGCGCCTTTATCAGAAACACCGTTGGTAAACACAACCATACTGGCTACCGTGTCCGTACCCGACATGTGGCTTATATCGTAGCCTTCTATGCGGCGGGGAATCTTGCTCAGGCCAAGCAGCTCGGAGAGGTCGTTCAGGGCATGATCGCGGCTAAGATCCATGTTTTCTTTGTCGCTGAAGATAACTTGGCGGTTTAGATTGCGCAGGGCGAAAAGCTCGTTTCTTAAGGCAGCTGCCTGCTCGAAGTCCTTTTTCTTGGCGGCCGCCTGCATGTCCCGCTCCAGCTGACCAATTAAAAGCACGCGCTCGCCCTTTAGGTACATAACGAGCTTTTTCAGGCAAGCTTTGTACCGGGCACTATCAAGCCGGCCTGTCTCTGGCCCGGGACACAGGCCAAGATGATATTGCAAGCAGGCGCGTTTAGGCAATACGGTGTGTACCGAGTATGGGAATATCCTGCGCAGATATTTCAATGCGCGCTTAACGCTAAAACCTGATAAATAAGGGCCTAGGTATAGCGCACCATCGTCAAGCGGACGCCTGGTATAGGTGACACTGGGGTATTCGCTCTTCATATCGATGCGCACATAAGTGTTTGATTTGTCATCACGCAGCAGGATGTTGTACCGCGGCATATAGCGGCGGACCATTTCGGCTTCTAGGAACAGCGCGTCTATCTCACTCTCTACGGTTATCCAGTCGGTATCGGCAATCTCGGCAACCAGCGCCTCGGTCTTCGGGTCGCGGTTGCGTGACGCCTGGAAGTATTGCCGCACCCGGTTACGGAGTACCGCCGCTTTGCCGACGTAGATGATTTCGCCGCTGGCGCTCTTGTGAAAATACACGCCGGGCTCTTTTGGCAGTTGGGCAAGCTTTTCTGCTAATTTTTCCGTCATTGGCTAGCCTGCCGGAACTTTGTCTTGGGCACAGACTTCGCACATAACATGCAGCTTACGGCGGATGTTGGTCGAGTTAATCTGGTTGCTGGTTTTCTTGCCGCAGCCCTCGCAAACCGCGATATCTACGGCCTTATCACTGAAGCCCATTTGCATACGGTCATCAAAGACAAACAGCTTGCCCTGCCAATAACCATTGTCTCCATACCGTTCACCGTACTTCACAATGCCGCCGTCCAGCTGATAGACCTCTTTGTAGCCGCGGCCCAGCATAAGCACGCTTAGGATCTCACAGCGGATACCGCCTGTACAGTAGGTTACAATAGGCCGGTCTTTATACTTTGATATCTCACCTTCCTCAATATCCTTGATAAAGTCGCGTGATGTCGTGACGTTAGGAATAATCGTACCTTTGAAACGGCCAATCTGCGCCTCGTACATGTTACGGCCGTCATAAAATATGACCTCGTCGCCGCGTTCTGCCATGAGCTTATGCAGTGCCGCCGGCTTCAGGTGCTTGCCGCCGTTTTTAATACCTTGCTCGCTTACTACCAGCTCATCTGCCGCGTCAAAGGCGACGATCTCCGGCTTTACCTTTACTTTCAGTTTCGGGAAGTGCTGGCTGCCGCCATCGCTCCATTTGTAGGTAATACCTTTGAACTTGGGGTGCACGTTCATTTCTTTTACGTACGCTTTCAATGCCTTCAAGTCCCCGCCCAAAGTACCGTTGATACCGTGCGGGCTAATTATAATGCGTCCTTTGAGCCCGAGATTTCCGCACACGGCGCGTTGCCAAAACATAACCGTTTCGGGGTCGGCGACGGGTACAAATTTATAGTAGAGAATTATCTTTTCCATCAACATACTAATATATAATCATCTATTGGCTTGTGCAATCACCCTATTTGGATGGCCAGAGCAATTTCGTCATCCCGGCAGCGGACTTAGTTGTATTAACATATGCTAAGTGCGGAGCTGGGCTTTTCGCCCGGCATGTGCCAAGCTAATAATTTCCTCATTCCTCTTCTTCGGGTTTGGTTTCATCCGTACCCTGCTCGGCCTCTACTTCGCTGGCTTCTTTGGCTTCGGCTAGGGCGGCATCGGCTTCTGCTATCTGGTCTCTTGGTGTCTGGACATCGGCGACCATAGTTTCTGGATCAGTCAGCATAGTCACGCCTTCGGGCACTTTGATATCCGCAACTGTTACTTTATCACCGTCTTCTGCGAGCTTCGCTCCCGGCACAAACAGGACGTCAGGCAAGTTTGCGGGCAAAGCTTCGACCAGTGCGGTGTCCAGGTTCTGCAGGACCATCAGGCTGATTTTCTCAGCTGGAATCTCACCCTCTATCTTTACCGGCACTTCTGCCTCAACCTTTTCATTGCGCTTCACAGCATGAAAGCCGACATGACGGAGCGTGTTCTTAACCGGATCAAAATCTACGTCCTTAATCATGGCAAGGTGCTTCTTGCCATCAACCACTAGCTCAACTGGATGGTGCTTGCCGGCAGCACTATACACCTTGGTAATTTCCATGAACGGGGCGCTTACAGCGATGGATTCCTTGCCGCGCTCATAGATATTCGCCGGCACGTAACCGTCGCGGCGTAATGCTTTTACGGCCTTGCCTAATTCTTTACGCTCGGACAGTTTCAGCGTGATAGTATCGCTGCTCATTCTTACCCTCTCTAGTTAGTACACACATAATAACAGATTACTTCTGGACATGCGACAGCTGGACGCGGTAGGCTAGTACAGTATGTTTGATATTGAAACTATCGTTCGCACCGGCGGTATATTATTGGTCGCATTGATTGTGTTTGCCGAGTCGGGCCTTTTGATCGGCTTTTTCCTGCCAGGCGATACGCTCTTGTTCGGGGCTGGCCTGGCAGCCAGCCAGGGTGAGCTGTCGCTGCCCATCCTTATTATCGCCGTGGTGACTGCGGCAATTGTGGGTGATAACGTCGGCTACAGCATCGGACGCCGCGCAGGCCCGCGCATCTTCAAAAAAGAAGACGGCATCTTGTTCAGGCAGGAGTACCTGGAAAAATCCGAGGAGTTCTACGAAAAACACGGCGGTAAGACGATTATTATCGCCCGCTTCGTGCCTATCGTCCGGACCTTCGCGCCGGTGGTGGCGGGCGCCAGCAAAATGACGCGCAGGCGCTTTTTTGCCTTTAATGTCGTCGGCGGCATTCTTTGGGGCGCAGGCATGCCGCTGCTTGGTTATTTCGTCGGCAATCGTATCCCAGGCCTGGACAAGTATATCGAAATTGTCATCCTGGGTGTTGTATTACTTAGCCTGTTAATTGCGTTCGCGCATGTACTAAAAGATGCGCGCACCCGCCAGATTATCCGCAAAAAGTTAAAACGCGGCTTGCAAAAGATCTTTCTCAGATAGGGCCAATTACACATACCGGCTAAAGCGTTCGTAATAAACTGAATAGTGCGGGCCGGTTATGAATTCCTGGGCTTCTGCCAGATCTTCGGCAAACCGTTCTTTAGTCAGCTTAATATCACTCAGCCTTTGATCATACATAGCCGCCCGGGTCAGCAGCATGAGCCGTATCACCCAGTCGTCCTGGCCGCTTACGAGCGCTTCGACGGTTTGCAGGAATCTTAGGTCATTTGCCGTAAACTCGATAAGCCGAGGAAGTTCCACCTCCCACCGCGCCAACATCTCGGCTTCACGTTTTTTCATAAGCTACAGGAATTTCTTTAGGAACTGGCCGGTGTAGCTGCCGGGTGTCCTGGCAACCTGTTCCGGCGTACCGGTCGCTACCAAAGTACCGCCCTTGTCACCGCCTTCTGGACCCATGTCTATCAGATAGTCGGCAGATTTTATAACGTCCAGGTTGTGCTCGATTATGACCATTGAGTTGCCGGTGTCTACCAGCGCATGAAGTACTTCCAGCAATTTCTTAACATCGGCCATGTGCAGGCCGGTGGTGGGCTCGTCCAGTATATACAGGGTGCGGCCAGTGGCACGGCGAGACAGCTCGGTGGCCAGTTTGATGCGCTGGGCTTCACCGCCGCTTAGGGTCGTTGCAGGCTGGCCTAGGCCGATGTAGCCCAGGCCCACATCTACCAGCGTCTGCAGCTTGCGGGCGATGTTTGGCAGGTTTTCAAAGAATTCCAATGCCTGCTCTACCGTCATTTCCAGCACGTCGCTGATGGTTTTGCCTTTGTAGTGGATATCAAGCGCTTCGCGGTTATAACGCTTGCCATGGCAGACTTCGCAAGGCACATAGACATCGGGTAAAAAGTGCATTTCTATCTTGATAATGCCGTCGCCAGCGCAGTTTTCGCACCTGCCGCCCTTAACATTAAAGCTGAAACGGCCGGATTTGTAGCCGCGTATCTTGGCCTCGGGCGTGCTGGCAAACAGTTCGCGGATTGGGGTGAATAAGCCGGTGTAGGTGGCCGGATTGGAGCGCGGAGTGCGGCCTATCGGCGACTGGTCTATCACGATGACCTTATCCAGCTCTGAGATACCCTCGATTTCATCATGCCGGCCAGGTACCATATTGGCGCGCATCAGACGGGCTTGCAGCTCACGAGCCAGGATGTCATTGATAAGGCTGGACTTGCCAGAACCGCTAACGCCGCTTACTACTACCAGCTGGCCCAGCGGGATCCTAGCGTCCACATTCTTCAGGTTATTTTCGCGGGCGCCCTTGATATTCAAAGACTTGCCGTTGCCGGACCGGCGTTTTTTTGGCAGCGGGATGACTTCGTCGCCGCGCAAGTAGCGGCCGGTTATGCTGCCGGGCACCTTGGCAACTTCGTCAGGCGTGCCGGTGGCGACGATACGGCCGCCATGCACGCCGGCGCCCGGGCCGATATCCACCAGGTAATCGGCGGTACGTATGGTCTCTTCATCGTGCTCGACCACGATGACGGTATTGCCTAGATCGCGCAAATGCTCAAGTGTTTTAATTAGCCGCTCATTGTCGCGCTGGTGCAAACCGATTGACGGCTCGTCAAGTACATACAGTACACCTTGCAGGCCGGAGCCGATCTGTGTGGCCAGGCGGATACGCTGGGCTTCGCCGCCGCTCAAGCTGACGGCACTGCGCGCCAGATTAAGATAGTTCAGGCCGACATCCTGCATAAACTGCAGGCGGGCATTGATTTCCTTGCAGACTTGTTCGGCAATATGTTTCTCTTTGTCGCTTAGCTTTAGTGATTTGAAGAGTACGATGGCATCGTCTATCGACAATTCGCAGATATCCATAATAGACAGACCGTTGATAGTAATCGCCAGCACTTCCGGCTTTAGGCGCCGTCCCTTGCAGACGGCACAGGGGCGTTCCTGCATGAAGCGCTCAATGTCGCGGCGTATAAAATCACTTTCGGTTTCCTTGTGGCGGCGCTCCAGGTTAGGAATAACGCCTTCGTATGTGGTTTCGAAGCTGCGGCCAAGCCCCAAGGACACGCGGTACGTCTGGCTGCCGGTGCCGTACAGCAGCTTGTCCAGTTGGTCAGACGCCAGCTCGCCGGTTGGTACATGCAAGGAAAAACCGTAGGCATCGGCCACAGTTTGCATCTTCTTCATGTACCAGGCATCTACATTGATGCGATTGTAAGGGCGAATAGCACCCTCGGCTACAGTCAGGCGGCCGTTAGGTATGACCAGCTCAGGATCAACCTCTAAGCGGTTGCCCAATCCCGTGCATACCGGGCAGGCGCCGTGCGGGCTGTTAAAGCTGAAGGTGCGGGGCTCCAGCTCCGGAATCGCAACGTCAGGATGATCCACACAGGCGTAACGCAGCGAGTAGATGGTGTCCTCATTGGTATCGGCATGGTGCACTTTCAGCTTGCCATCGGCCAGCTCCAGCGCTGTCTCGACGCTAGCAGCCAAACGTGAGCGGCTGGCCTCGTCATTAACCAGGCGGTCTACGACGATCTCGATGGTGTGTTTGTAGTTTTTGTCCAGGCTTGGAAATTCATCCAGCGCGTAAATAACACCGTCCACCCGGGCACGCGCAAAGCCTAGGCGCATGAACTGCTCTGGGACGTGCTCGAACGCACCCTTCTTGTCTAGTACCACAGGCGCCAGCACGATGAGCTTGGCGCTGTCAGGCAACCTGGCAATCTGCCCGGTAATGTTCTGGATGGTCTGGCGGGTCACGCTGCGGTTGCAGACCGGACAATGCGGCACGCCGATGCGCGCGTACAGCAGGCGCAGATAATCATAAATTTCGGTCACGGTGGCGACCGTACTGCGCGGATTGCGGCTGGTCGACTTCTGGTCTATCGAGATGGCGGGATTAAGGCCGTCTATCTGGTCCACATCGGGCTTTTCCATGATGCCCAGGAACTGGCGCGCGTAGGAACTCAGCGATTCAACATAGCGGCGCTGGCCTTCGGCATAGATGGTGTCGAACGCCAGGGAAGATTTGCCAGAACCGCTTAGGCCGGTAAATACTACCAGCTTCTCGCGCGGGATGATCAAATCTACATCCTTAAGATTATGCTCCCGGGCCCCCTTGACAATAATATGGTCTGCCATGAACGGGGTGATTATATCTTAAAACAGGGTTTTTTTCTAGTCTAATAAGGGGGCGCTTTTCAGGATATTATCCGGCCAGGCGCACATACACGGTTTCTACCGCAGCCGAGCGGTAGGGGCGGAAGTAAATAACAGGATCGTCAAGCGCCAGCTCGTTTGGAAGTATCTCATCAACAATACCGGCTACATCACGAAGCTCGTGGTCAGGTATACGCGCACCGGCCCTTTCGGCCAAGACAACATGCGGCGTACGGGCCAGACCATCAACAACGAACCGCTTGTTATTTGCAAAAGCTGCCGCGATACTTCCCACGGCTATTTTATGTTCGTCCACGATAAGACTAAGCGGCAGCGTTTCATCTTCTATGCCCTGCGCGGCGTAGCGGGCGTTATAACCCTTCCAGCCGTTCGGCGTAAAACCAAGCTTGTTCTGTGTTTTATCGCCAAAACTATCGACGCGCCCCACGGGCAGCATAAGGCCGGGTTTAGTGCTTTCGATACGGCTTAGTAAGCTGTCGCCGATAGTATGGGCCAGCGTACGCATTCGGCCTATGCTTGGATGCTCATCGGCTTCGCGGACACGTTCTACAAGCTTGCCTTGCTGTATGACGGTCATAGAAACCTGTCCGGGCTGGTACACACGGTACGTCTTGCCGTACTCTTTTTTTAGCTCTTTTTTGAGCTTTCCAAGCATCTCTACCAGCTCCCCGTCCGGTGTGGCGGCACGCCTGATAGCAAAACTGGGCACAAAATAGTGGGGCGCAGCGCGCTCACTAATGCTTCCGCGTGGACGATGCCATAGCCCGGCATTTTCTCGGCGTCTTCCCATGTTGCTGCTATTGTAGCAGATTATTTTTAACATATTCCAGGATTTTTTCCATGTTCTGCCTCTATCCGAACTGCTATACTAAGCTGGCATGAGCAAACTCCGCAAATATAGCAAACTAATCCTGTTCGATACGCTCGCGCTGCTTTGTTTTATCGGTGTTGTCCTGTTTGGATGGATTCCCGGCCCGGGCGGCGTGCCGCTGTTTTTGCTAGGCCTTGGCCTGCTAGCTGCCAACCACGACTGGGCAGAGCGCTGGCTAGAGACTGCCAAACACAAGGGGGTTACGTTTAAGAAGTGGCTGTTCCCGGATATCAAGTGGGTGCGCTGCACCTATGACATCCTAACTCTTGCGCTCATGGCCGCAAGCGTTTACCTAGTTGCTATGTATGAGAATCGTTTTATAGAGGCTGGCGCTGTTTTTTTGGGCTGCAGCGGACTGTTTGTCTTCTTGCTCAACCGCGACCGCTTCGGCAAGATATCGTCATTATTCAGAAAAAGTTAATCAAAGCTACGCATTTGATGCAGGACACGGCGCGGCCGAGGAACGACCGGAGCCGTATTTCAATACGGTGAGGACGTACCGCAGGGCTGCAACAAAGTCCTGCGCCAAAAAAGCCTGGCAAACCCAGGCTTTGCCTGGTTTGCGGGCTTGTTGCGTAGCTTTGAAACATAAGCATATTAATAAATCTTGTTGATTTATTTGCTACTATGAGTTAAAATAAGCTCAACTAACAAGGTGGCGCTTAAATGTTACAGTTCATCGTCCTGGGGTATATCCCGGGCACTTCAATACAACTGGATTTTATCAGTTATATGCTTGCTGTCTTACTGGCAGGCACGCTGTTGTTTGCCGCTTGGTATTACAAAGCCCGCGCCGCGCGCCGCCTGACCGAACAGTTCATGCTCAATCTTATGGCGCTTTAGTCCGTACCATACGGCAGGATGCTCTGGCCGTACAGCTGTAATTCCTCCAGCAGGTATTGGTCTTCGGCGCTTAGCCTCTCCCGCTCCGCGATTTCGCCAAGCCGTTTGAAATAACGCGCCGCCAAGCTGCGCTCATCACCACCCAGTAACTTGGCGGTGCGGAACTTTTCCCATGCATCCCGTTCTTCATGTGATAATTCCGATCTGAAGTTGCGCGCCTTATACAGCGGCAGAAGTTTATTCAACCGCTCGTCATTGAATGTCATGTCCAAACCCGCCATTTCATCGCGGCCGGCTGCGCGCACCACCGACATTGCCGTCTTGTCCTGGCCGCCAAAGAATCCTTCGTACAGCTGTCCGTCTACCTGTTGCTCATCCGCCACCAGGCTTGCTTGCTGTTGCTTGTCCATTATCTTGAGAGCAGCCAGCAGATTATGATACAGCTGCGGGTATTTGGCCAGTGTCTCCTGGTTCTTTTTGGCCACGGAAAGATCCAGTTTAATATTTGCCAGGGCCGCATCGTCCAATACTCCCATCGGTGCTACGGCCGGACAGCGGTTGAACTGTATGGTTTTCACCGGAAAACGTTTGGTTTCATCATCGTTGCGTTCACGCCACGCAACCGCCAGCTCGGCCGGCGACATATGGACATAATCTTCGGGATTACGCCGTAAATCGTATACCAATGCGCCTTGTTTACCGGGGTGATCGCCCAGACCCGTGACGACCGTGGTTTTCTCGTAGGCGCTTGGGTATTTGCCGCTGCAGTAGACAAACGGCTGCATCGTACTATATAACTTAGCCACCTCTGTCTTGGTACGCATCTTTAGCAGATACCGAAACAGCTTGGGCTGCTTGTTAAGTATCATTCGCCCCACAGCAATGGTGGCACGCACGTCGCTTAAGGCATCGTGAGCATCGGCATGATCCAGACCGTTCAGGCCGGTTAGCAACTCCAGGCGGTTGCTTGGCCGTCCGTCCGTACCTACCGGCCACTCTATTCCATCTGGCCGCAGCGCCCGTGTCATGCGCGCCACATCCAGTATGTCCCAGCGGCTGCAGCCATCCTTCCAGGACCATTCGTAGGCGTCATAAAAGTTCCGGTACATGGTGAAGCGTATAAACTCATCATCGAACCGGATATTGTTGAAGCCTACGAACGTAGTATTTGGTACGGCGATATTGTCCGCGAAATAACGCAGGAACTCAGCCTCGCTAATACCTTCGCTTAGAGTCTTCTGCGGGGTAATGCCGGTAATTAAGATGGCGTCAGGCTCGGGCAGGATATCATCGGATAGTTTGATGTATATGTTGTCCGGTTCGCCGGTAGGTTTTAGCTGCATATCTGTGCGCTGGCCGCCAAACTGCATGATGCGGCTTGTGCGGGCGTTGATACCGCTGGTCTCAAGATCGTAGAAATAAAAACTAGAACTCATAATAGTACCTTGTTTGTTTTTAAATAAGCTAATTTGCGCGGGCAGCGGTTATTTTCTTGCGGCAAAACATAGGCAGCGCTATGATGCGAAGCAAAAAATACCTGATGCACCGCTAGTTTACCCTGCGGGTACAAACAGCTACTGCTATGAGTTCTTCCCATAGCTTCCAGTGTAGCACCTCTGTAGAGGGTGTAGTAGGTATATCATTATATTGTATCACACTTACGAAGCTTTGTCAATATTTTATGTTGCCCTGGCGGCCAAATTCAATACGGTCGTCCCGTTCGATACCCTGGCGCTCCAGCTCGCGCATGATACCCATCTTCTTCATGATATCGCGTAAGCGGCGCACACCTTCCTCGTTCCCATAATCGGTGCGGGCGGCAAACTTCTCTATCTTGCGGCCGCGCACTACAAAGCCGTCATCGCGCTTGATAACACGCCACGGCGCCAAAGACGGATCGATGCGGTAAACTGGTATGCCGTCATCCCCGGGCGGCCCGGCGGCTAAGCGCTCACGCTCGGCCAGCACTTCTTGCTTGACGCTGTAGAGCAATTCCTTAAGCCCCTGCTTGCTCTTGGCCGAAATAGCGAACAGCGGCGTATTCTTGGGCAGTGCTTTCTTAAGCTCCGCCAGCTTGTCCTGAACCATCTCGTCATCAAGACCCTCTATTTGTGACAAGGCAACAATCTGCGGCCGGCGGGTCAGGTCAGTCCTGTACTGCTTTAGTTCATTCTGAATAGTGTGATACGCCACCACGACTGAATCGTTATAGACATCTACCAGATGTATCAGCACCTTAGTGCGTTCGATGTGCCGCAGAAAATCGTCTCCCAGGCCCTTGCCTTCACTCGCGCCCTCTATAAGGCCGGGTATATCGGCGAACAATAGTGAAGTACCTTCGTCTATATCAACCACGCCCAGGTTGGGCGAAATAGTCGTAAATGGATAATCGGCGATATCGGGCCGGGCGTTAGAAACCACGCTAAGCAGCGTGGATTTGCCGGCATTGGGCAGGCCTACCAAGCCTACATCGGCGATCATCTTAAGCTCCAGTGTCGCCTTGAAACTATCGCCCAGTTCGCCGCGTTCGGCGACGCGCGGTGCCTGGCGGGTCGAGCTAACAAAATGCGCATTGCCAAAGCCGCCTTTGCCGCCGTAAGCCACTACTGTTTCTTGGCCGTCCTCCGCCAGATCCGCCAGGATTTCGCTGTGTTCGCCAATGACGACCGTGCCGACCGGTACAGGCACGCGCAGATCTTTGCCGCTTTTGCCGTGCATGCGCTGTTTGTCGCCTTTTTTACCGTCGTCGCCGCGGATGGATTTTTGGAAGCGGAAGTTTGCCAGCGTGTTTTGGTTGCGCGACGCGACCATAATTATGTCGCCGCCGTCGCCGCCGTCGCCGCCGTCAGGCCCGCCTTTGTCTACATAAATTTCGTGCCTAAAAGAGACAACGCCGTTGCCGCCGTTGCCTGCCTGGATTGTTACTTGCACCTTGTCTACAAACATACGGTGTCAATTATACAATAATTTTGGCTGCATGAACAGGGGTTAGCTGGTTTGGTATTGTTTGTTTCAATAGGGTGAGCAAGCGCCACGGGCTGTGGCAAAGCCGCACCCGTAAAGTGCCCTGTTGAGGCAAACAATGCCAAAGCAGCCCTAGTGTATATACTTGTACGTCCCTGCTTCTGCAGGGCTAAAGACTCGCGTCGTTACTTCATAGCGGCGGCGGCGGTTCATCTCTGATACCAAAACCGAACCGTCATCATTCACTTGCTCAACAAACACCACATGGCCGGCGCCGCGCTCGGCTGTGACCACAGCGGCACCGGGCCGCGGCGTACGGTCCCAGCCCTGCGGTGCGTAGTTATCCCACGTAGCGGCATTGCCCAGGTTGGCGGGCAGCGGGCGGCCGATCTGTATGCGCTTGTTGGCCACATACCAGGTACAGTAGCCGGCAACGTAACCGTTATAGCCGTACACGGCGGTGTTGCCAAAGGCAAAGTTGGAATAGAACGGACGGGACGAAGCGCTGCTGGCTGCCACCTTGACCGTACCGCCGGGCACGACGATACGCTCACCCGCTACCAAACCGCTTAGCTCGGCATCGTTGAACTGCGTAATCTGTTCGGCTGGCACGTTATACTTCTTGGCCAGACTGTCAGCCGAGTCGCCGGATTTGACCGTATAAGCAATACCGTTTATCGGCGGAATCAGCAGCGACGTACCGGACTTAAGGTTATTGCTGCTCAGGTTGTTAGACCATTTAATACTGTCCGATGTCACGCCGTAAGTAACTGCCAGGCTGGCCAGCGTGTCGCCCTGGGCGACGGCGTGTTCCTTGATATCGGCTTTGGTCTTGATGGCCGAGCTCAGAATCTGCGGCTTCTGCACGGCCTCGCGCGAACTGACGGCAGCGTTAAGATCGGCATTGACCGAGTCTGCCTCGTTAATTATCAGGCCGGTCTCGGGCAAGCGCGCCATGATAGCCACGTTGGCCGCGATATCGGTGGCCGATAGGGTGTCGAGCGGATTTGAATCCTTGGTTTCATTGGCAGTATTAAGCGCGCTGAAACTGGTATTCTTGACACCGTTAGAATGAACCACAACCATGATGACCGCAGCCAATACTACAGCTATGTTACCGGCCAGCAGGCCGTAACGTACCATGCGTTTGCGATTGCGCCGCATATACTTTGAGGTAACGCGAAGCAATTTGGTGCGAGAGGTTGGTCCCGGGCTTGAGGTGGCAGCAGATAGCCCGCCTTGGGGAAGTAGACTACGAATAGTTAGCTCCCGGGGCGCAAGCACCCCTGTAAAATACTAAAATGAAGCAAATATCATATCTGTTATACAGATAACGCATTTGCCACTAAAGTTTACTAATCAAGCCGGGTTATGTCAATACTGATAACAGGGGTAGACCCCTGTTCCAGTAACCCTGCGCCGGCAGGCAAGACCCGGCAAAGCCGGAGCTTCGCCTGCCTCTTGGCTATTTCGCGCTTGGCTTGCTGCGGTACTTGCATGGCAGTATTCAGATACAGCCACGCAAGTGTCCTCGCACCCGCACGCGAACTAGCTCAAGCGCAGAGCTACTGGCCCTATTGTGCTCTGTAGATGAAGTTTTGGAAGGAACGATGTGCCGGCACCCAATCCGGTGTGCGGCCCTCTACGCCCCAGCCGGCCAGGCCGTTCATGTCCGAGTATTTTATCATGGTGCTGTCATCTGATACGGCCTCGACGATAGCCACATGACCCTCGGCACCCGAGTTGCTCTGGGCGATGGCCCCCACCACCGGCACCGGGCTGACAATCCAACCTGGCGACACGCGGGCAAAATTATCCCAGGTATTAGCATTGCCCCAGTTGTTCGGCACGGAAATCTTGGTGGCCACGTACCAGGTGCAATAGCCGCGCCAGTAGCCGTTCTGCCCGTAATTAGCCTTGTACTTCAGGATAGCCGGCATGCGCTGCTTGGTGCCGTTAGGTATAACAATGCGTTCGCCTATCTTCAAACCCGCGACCTCAGCATCATTAAAAGCGGTTATTTCGGCAGCATTGGCGCCATAAGACTCGGCCAGCTTTTCAGGCGTATCGCCCACACCCACAACGTATACAAAACCGTTTACCGGTGGTATAACCAAGACCCTGCCTGGATCAATGCGGTCATCGCGCAGATCGTTGGACCATTTAATGCTGTCCGATGTCACGCCGTACTTGCTAGCCAGTATTGGCAGGCTCTCGCCCCCGGCCACGGTATGTTCTGTAATATCCTGGCGGCTTTTGATGTTCGCGCTCAGGACTTGGCCCGGAGTTACGTATTCACGCTCGTTGATGGCTGCCTTCAGGTACAGGCCGATGGTGTCGGCCTGGTTGGTTACGGCCAGCTCTTCGGGCAGGCCGGTCATGCGGGCAACGTTTACGGCCACTTCAGCCGCGGATAATGAATCCAGCGGGTTAGAGCTGCTCTCTGCCTCGGTGTTGTAGACACCGTATGACGTACTTTGGTTGCCGGAATAAATAAATGCCATGTAGCTGGCAGCGCTTATTATAAGGGTGTTGAAGGCAACCAGTGCGTAGCGGACAGCTCGGCGTTTGAAGCGGCGCCTCTTGAGTTCGGTTTTGTTTTTTACAGCAGTGACACCCGGTTGTAGAGCGGTTGGCGGCTGCGCTTTGGCGGCTGCACGGCGGTTGGATTGGTGATTTACCGGCAAAATGTCCAGAGATAAGCCTTTGTATTTACGTTCCTGCTGTCCAAAAAAGCTAAGTAGGATTGTACCAAGCCTGGCAAGTGCCGGTCAATATGCGGCGGTTAGTTGCGGCAGCCGGCACCCGCTTCCGTAGACAGGCCATGCTGGTCTATAAGCGTTTCATGGGTACCTATGTCACTGCTAAAACGGGTAATGCAGTCACGTCCTGAAACAAAATACAAGAAATCAGTCTGGGCCGGCCCTGCTACAGCGCGCAGGGAGCTTACGGTAGTATTACTAACCGGCTCTGGCGGCAAGCCATCAATACGGTACGTGTTATATTGATCCCCTAACTCGGCCGATATTTCATCTGTGGCATTCGATTCAAGCCGCATGCCGGTGTCCAGGCGCTTTAAGAACACTTGGGCGACCTTGGCGCGGTCTTCAGAAGAGCTTACTTCGCCTTCAACAATAGAGGCCAGGATAATCCCCTGGTAAACACTCAAGCCCTGGGCCGCCATGCCAGCCCGTACCTCCGGCGTTAATGCCCGAGCCATCTCATCCAGGGACTGGGTAATGATGGTCTCTACCCGGGTTGTTCCAAGCAGGAACTCATACGAATCAGGGTACAGGTAGCCTTCCAGGCTTGCACCCCCGGGTTTGTCGACCAGCGCCGGATGACCCGCATATTTGTTTGGATCAAAGGCCGTGTCTATCTCGGCCTGGCTGAAGTCTTTTTTGAGTAAGTCCTCTTTTATATCTTTTAGGCGGGTGCCGGGGATGATGGTAAATAGGTTTGCTGCAACCCTGCCCTCGGTCAATATCTGGACAATGGCGGGCACATCCATTGATTGCTTCAGCACGTATGTCCCCGCTTTGAACTCCTCGCCAAGCTCGTTGGTGCGTACATATTGCTCGAAAGCCGTCGCGGAACGTATCAGGGCTTTTTCACGCAATTCCTTGGCTATCTGCGGAGGCATCGAGCCTCTCTCCAGCACATAGATAATTTCCTGCGCCGCGCCGGGATCTACCGCCTGCAAGTTGCGCATGTACAAACTGCGGACTCCCAGAAAAGCCGCAACGCCGCCCACACCTAGCAAGACTGCCAGGAACAGCAGAACCCCCGGCCACCTGCGCCCATCCTTCAGTCCAAGCTTGTACGATCTCATGCCGTTAGAACTCACTTATTGTTACAAATTTATGCACGCCTGAAACTATACAGTATACCGCAACCGCTATAATACTTCTGTTTGAATTTTGAGT
>JBATRZ010000018.1:0-14093 GCA_049292975.1 Saccharimonadales bacterium (SeqCode)
GCAATGGTATAGGCGAAGTCTTCTGCGGGGACGTTACCAATAAGCACGCCGAGGTAGCGGCCCGGATTATACGCGACAATTCCGCTGCTTATGATGAGAGAGTCAAAAACCATAGTCATAATCAGCAGGATCCCAAGTACATAAAGCCAGCGCTTAGTGAACAATGCACGGTAACTAAGGCCTACGACCGCCGCCGCAGCTGCCAGAATAACGGTATTAAGCAGCGTGTAATGCATCAGCGGCCGTCCGCTTTACGCCAGAGCAGCAGCGTTACGTAGCACAACATAGTTAAGAACAGCAGCTCCTCTAGGGGTACCTCGGGCAGTATACGTATGCCGCTTAGATATTTGCTGCCGCCTATGAAGAAAATTCCTAAGCTCACGCCGGCCATATCCCAGGCTAGGAAAAAAACGACAGATATAAGCAGGGTTAGCAAGCTTCGCCGCGCCTGATTAAAAAAAGCCAGAGAGTAGCGGTAATCGGCTAGCGCCAGCCCGCCTAGGGATAAAAGCAGCCCGGTAAGGTACGCGCACCTCATTTTTTGTCCTTTGGCAGCCATTTTAACGGCGCATTACTCTTGTCGCCGGCTAGATGTTTTACGATTAGCTCGGCGCCGATAAGGCACATAGGCAGGCCGATCCCAGGAATGGTGTTGCCGCCAACGTAGTATAAATTACTGACTTTTTTGCTTTTGTTGGCAGGCCGCAGCCAAGCGCTTTGGCGCAAGGTATGGCTTAGACCGAGGGCGCTGCCCTGCCACGAATTATAATCGGCTTCAAAATCGTTTGGCCCGTAGACCCGCTTGAACACTATCCGCTTGTCTAGGTCCGGTTCGTTAATCATCATCTTGAACTGTCTAAGGTAACGGGCGGCAAGCCCAGCCTGCTGCTTGGCACTCAGTTTACGCGCCGGCAGCGGTACGAGGATAAAAATATTTTCGTGCCCGGCCGGCGCCACGCTTGGATCGGTTGCGCTAGGCTTGCATACATACATCGAGGCGGGATCGGGCCACGTTTTGTCATCAAATATGGCTTTAAAATTTGCCCGCCATTTATCCGTAAAATACAGGTTATGGTGCTCCAGCTGGGGCAATTTGCCTTTGATGCCTAAGTACAGCAGCATGGCAGACGGTCCGTTGGTGCGCTTTTGCCAGTACTTGGGCGGGTAGGTCTGATACTGGGGTGCCAGCAGCGCGGTCTCGCTGTGGTGCAAATCGGCGTTACTAATAACAAGGTCCGCCGGCAGACAGGTATCATCCTCCAGAGTAATACTGTTGGCCCGTCCTTGGCTGACATTGATTGCCTTGACGCCCGTACCTGTATGCAGCGTTACACCATGCTTCTTGGCCAGCTTGATGAGCGCGCTGATAATCTCGTACATGCCGCCCTGCGGATAAAAAACTCCCTCCTCAAAATCCATATAGCTCATGAGATGGTACAGTGCAGGAGCCTTATATGGGCTGGCGCCAAGGAATACCACCGGATATTCAAGAATTTGCTTTAGCCGCTGGTCACGCACATAGCTGCTGACGTAGCTGTCTATTGACTTTGCGGCTGACAGAGCCATGAACGGGCCGCTTTTTAAAACCCGCGGTTTTAAGAAGCCTCCGTAAGAGTTGAAATTGGTATAAAGAAATGAATCCGCGGCGGTTTTATAGGTATTTTCGGCGCGGTGAACGTAGCGCCTTAGCGCCTCGCCGGCGCCGGACTCGATGGATTCAAAGGTGTGCATATCGCGGGCAAGATCGCCAGCTATGGTCAGCGGCGGGCAGTTTTCATAGAAAACTTTGTAGCCAGGTTTTAGTCTAGTTAAGCGCAAATGGCGGTTTATATCTTCGTCTATAAGCTCAAAAAAATGCTCGAAAATACGCGGCATCAGGTACCATGAAGGACCCATGTCAAACGTGAAGCCTTTGGCCTTAAACTGGCGGGCCCGGCCGCCTAAGCTGTCCAGTTTCTCGTACAGTGATACCTGGCAGCCCTGTTTTGCCAGCAAAATGGCAGTTGCTAGTCCGCCGATACCGCCGCCGATTATCACGGCCTTGTTTGAGCCCGCCGGCATTA
This sequence comes from Saccharimonadales bacterium (SeqCode), assembly GCA_049292975.1. Lineage (GTDB taxonomy): Bacteria > Patescibacteriota > Saccharimonadia > Saccharimonadales > JACDBH01 > JBGSWE01. The sequence continues at coordinate 2,064 of JBATRZ010000018.1, forward strand.
GTAGACCGTTCTTTTTAGGGTGTGGTTAGCCTTGACGGTCGCCAGGATCTGCGCCTTGCGCCAGTCAGCTACGCGCACCCGCCGCGACGCAATGATACCGGCAGGCGTAACTGCCAGTTTCTCAAGCAGCGTGTGATAATAACGCGCCGCCACCGTTACCGCAGTGCGTGAATTTTTGGGCAGCTGGTGCAGGGCTGGCAGCGCATGCGTAAAGTCATGGCGGACATCATTAATGATCTTTAGCTTAATGTCTTCTGTCAGCCCTTCTTGCTTGATATCTGGAAAATAGCTGCGTCCCAGCGTCTTAGTATCGGCTGCATAATCACGCAGGAAATTGACTTTTTGGAAAGCAGCCCCCAGCGCTTCAGCTCCTGGCCGCAGATGCTCATAAGACGCTGTATCACCGCCTACAAACACTTTCAAGCACATCAGCCCGACAACTCCGGCCGAACCATGGATGTACTTTTTATATAGCGTACGGGTGTAGCGGGCTGGCGGGTTAATGTCCATCTGCATACTCTCTATAAAGGGATCTATCAGCTTAGCACCGATACCATACTTGCGCGCCGTGATAGCAAAACTATGTATAGCCGGATTGGTGCTAAATCCCGTACGCAGCGCGCGCAGGGTCTCGCGTTTATAGTCCTGCAGGACCTCGACAGTATCATCGCCGCGGTAAGAATCTACCAACTCGTCGCCTATACGAACCCAGCCGTAGATATTGTAGATATGCGGCCGGACCTCATTATCAAACAGGCGCGAAGCTGACCCGAAAGATGTTGAATAGCGCAGGGTAAGCAAGCGGGATAACTCCTGGGTGACAAAGTTATACAGTTCCATTATCTGTCCCGCTGCGTGGCTTTGGTTATTATATTATAATAGTTGTCTTTGGCACTGTTTGGCAGCGCCAGGCTGGCTACAATTATGCGGCACTCGTCCGCCAAGCCGGTGATTTTGTTCTGACAAGCGGCCAAAGCGCCGCAAGCGGCAAAAATCCGGCGGATACTGTCTGCCTGCTCCGTATCAAGCCCGGGATTGCCGTAACAGCTGTCAATGATCTTGAGCTGATCCGTACTGGCAAGCTCGCGTGCTTTGCCGGCCAGCCAGGTGCGCCGGCCCTCGCGGATGTCGCCTGTATTGCTTTTGCCGGTAACGGCTTGGTCGCCGTATATGCCCAGGATATCATCGGCCAGTTGGAAGGCCACGCCAAGTTTCATGCCTAAATCAGTCAATTTTTCTATTTCATCTTCAACTGCACCTGCCATTAAAGCGCCGCACAGCATGGGCGTCACAAACGAATAATGCGCGGTCTTCATCCCGCTTACCAACAGCGGGTCGGTAGCTTGCGGCTGATATAGCGCGGCTTCGGTATCGATGAGCTCGCCGCCGCAAACGCGGAAGACGGCTTCCCCAAGCAGGCGCTGCAACACAAGTTTTTGTTTTGCGCTGAAGCCGGTGTCTAAAACCAGCTGGTAGGCGGCCGATAGGCTGATGTCACCCGCTAAAATTGCCGCGCTGTCAGCGTAATGTGCCGCATCCTTGCCGGCAATCTGGTTGTAGATATCGCGGTATTGGCCGGATACGTTCTTGACGCCGTAGCGCGTATAATCACGGTCGATAATATCGTCATGCATCAGCATGGCAGCATGTAACTGCTCCAGCGCGGCGCCAACAGTGCACATATCCCGGTATTTGCTGCCGCCATAGGACTCATATGTCATAACCGCCAGGTAAGGCCGCATACGCTTACCGCCGGCCGCGGCCAAGGCGTGCATGGCTTGCAGGAGGCGGGCGTAGCGGGGGTGCAGCAGCCTGGCTTTGGCGATACTAGCCTGATAATGCTGGCTGATGATTTCATTGACCAGGCTGGTGATTTCTTGCTGTGAGCGGATAACGGGCTGGGTAGTGATTTGGGGGCTTGTAGTCATGTGATATCCTGGCCCTACTATACTCCCCAGGCTGATAGCGCGCTAGCGCAGGCGGCTTGCTATACTAAAGCTGGTAAACAAGGATCATCATATGGACGCATTATTCCAAGCCGCAGGGCTTACGCCGGTGCAAACGGCAACAGCAGAGGTGGCAGGCCCAGATATCAAAGGTACACTCGAACTTAAAGAGTACGAATACAAGGGTGCCAAATATGTGTCAGTCCATTTAGACGTGGCGGGTGACCCTGCGGTACTAACCCCGGGCATGCATGCTGTGCATTTTCATGAAAAAGCCTCTTGCGACTGTGATGGCTTCAAATGCGCCGGCGGGCATTTTGATCCCGGTCCCTCAGGCAACACTGATCCAGATACCAACCACGGCTACCATGCAGGCGATCTGCCCAGCATAACGGTGGATGAGTCTGGCCGCGGCTTGCTGGAGTGCGTTACGACACGAGTGAGCTTGTCGGACGGGCCAGTTTCGCTGCTTGGCAAGGATTCAGCGCCCGAGGGTACTTCTATCATGGTACACGCAAATCCAGACCCTCACACTCCTGGTAAATCCGGCTCTGGCCACTCCGGCGGCCCGCGCTTGGCCTGCGGCACCATCGTTCCGCACCAGCAGTCTTAATCCTTTGCAAAGACAGGCTCTGCCCCTACCGCGGCTTTTTTTAAGTTTGTCCCGGTACGGTTCATGACCAGCGGTGTTTAAGATTCTGCCGGCCATTTTATCGAGCTCGCGGTCTTATACAAAACAAACTGCTTGCTGGCTGTCAAAAAGAAGAACCATATCCGGATCGCATGCAAATTAGCTCAAGTTTGGAACGGTTAAGGGGTCAAAAATTGACAAAGCTTGACAAGTGTGATATAATGTATTATAGACTAGTTTTGTTGTAACTTTTCTTATCTGTTGGCAATCTGTATTAAAACAATCTAAAATAGCTTTAAATGGCATCCCAGTTCCCCGCTATACCGGCCGAGTATATCGTGCCGCTCAATATAAATGGCCTCCGCGGCCGCATGTTACGCATGCCTCCGCCCAAGGGCAAAAAACGCGAAGTCCTGCTAATATATGGCCACCATTCTTCACTTGAGCGCATGTACAGCCTGGCCGGCGTAGTCAATGATTACGCAGGCGTCACTATGCCGGATTTGCCGGGTTTTGGCGGCATGGACAGCTTTTACAGGATAGGCGAAAAGCCCGATATAGACACCATGGCTGATTATCTGGCGTCAATCGTGCGGCTGAGGTTTCGTAACCGCCGCTTCACCATTGCCGGCATCTCGTACGGCTTTGTGATAGTGACGCGTATGCTGCAGCGTTATCCTGATATTGCGCGTAGGGTGGATGATTTGATAAGCGTTGTCGGTTTCGCGCACCACGAGGATTTTAGCTTCAGCCCCGCCCGCATGCGCAGCTACCGTTTTGCAACCAAGCTGTTATCTTACCGCTTGCCCGCGGTGTTCTTCCGGAATATATGCCTGCACCCGGCGGTGTTGCATGCCGCATACGCCCATACGCATAACGCAAAGCATAAATTTGAAGGGCTGGATAAGGAAGAATATAACGCCCTGATGGACTTTGAGGTGCACCTATGGCGCACCAATGATGTCCGCACGCATGCTGCCACCAACCACAGTTTCCTGGTATTTGACAATTGCCGGCAGAAGATAGATTTGCCTGTGTGGCATATTTCCGTCAAAGCGGATAACTATTTTGATAACAATATAGTAGAGCAGCATATGCGCGTTATTTTTAGCGATTTCATCATGTGCCCAAGCGATATAGGCAAGCATATGCCCAATGTCATGGCCGGCAAGCAAGAGGCCGGCAAGCTGGTACCTGCCAAGATACGCCGCCTGCTAGCCAGCACTCCAAAATAGTCTGATATGGTAGAATATAGCCATGAAGATCGGACTTGTATGTCCTTATGATTTTTTTCGTCACGGCGCTGTTCAGAAGCTCGTTGCTCTCTTGGATGAAGAACTGACGGCGCGCGGCCACGATGTGCGTATTATCACGCCCCGTCCGCGGGATTATGACGGCGAGGCGCCTGCCCGCACCATCTTTGTCGGCCGCTCTGCCAAGTGGAATACCCCCTTAAAAACGACACTAGAAGTCGGCATGAGTTTTGAGCCCAATGGCCTGGAAGAGATGCTAGAGGCGGAAGAATTCGATGTCATCCATGTGCATGAGCCCGAGATTCCAGTCTTAGGCGCCCAGATCGCAGCCCGCGCCACTTGCCCCATCATTGCGACCTTCCATGCTACCCTGCCCGAGACTATCATGGCGCGCACCGTCGAGCTGTTCCGTATCCCGTATTCACGTTCTATCTTCCGCAACCTGGCGGCCATGACCGCTGTGTCCGAGAGCGCGGCCAAGTTTGTGCGCGGATGGTCTGGCCAGCGTATTACGCTGGTGCCTAATTACATTGACTTGCAGGCTTACCGCGCCAGCAAGCCGGTTAAACGCGATAGCAACACCATTCTTTACATCGGCCGCCTAGAGAAACGCAAAGGCGTCAAATACCTGCTGCAGGCTTTTGCCGGACTTGCCGAACGCGATAATAAAGTCCGTCTGGTTATCGCGGGAGAAGGCAGTGAGCGCGAGCGGCTAGAGGACTGGGTAGAAGACAACAAAGTGCCGCGCGTCAAGTTTCTGGGTGCGGTGCCCGAAGAGAAAAAAATCAGCCTGCTTAAAAGCGCATCGGTCTTTTGTTCCCCTGCCATCTACGGCGAGAGTTTTGGCGTGGTACTGCTTGAGGCCATGGCGGCCGGAACGCCGACCGTGGCTGGCGACAACGCCGGTTACCAGTGCGTCATGAAAGACCGCGGCCTGCTGTCGCTTGTTAATCCGCGTGATACCAATGATTTTACCCGCCGCCTGGAAATATTCCTGCGCGACAAGACCGTACGTGACATCTGGCTTGATTGGGCGGATAAGTACGTCGAGCAATTTGATTGCATACCGGTTATTGACCAGTATGAAGAGGTATATAAATCAGTCGCCCGCAAGCGGAAGGTAGCCGCCTGAACTCCGTAAAACGCCATATGTTTAGCAGCCCTTTTGTAACGGCTGAATACCGCTGCGAGTTTTGTACGGGGTACACGCAAGATACGGATAAGGGGAGATTAACGGAATGAAAATTGGCTTGGTTCTGGACGATACGCTCGATAAGCCGGACGGTGTCCAGCAGCACGTGCTGACCGTGGGCAAGTGGCTGAGTGAGCAGGGCCATGAAGTGCATTATCTTGTCGCTAACACCGAGCGTAAGGATATTCCCAACACGCACAGCCTGGGCCGTTTCATAAATGTCCGCTACAACAAAAACAATGTACGGACACCGCTGCCCGCTAACCGCAACAACATTCGCGCTCTTATCAGGCGCGAAAATTTTGATGTTTTACACGTGCAGTTGCCGTACAGTCCGTTCCTGGCTAAGCAGGTTATACGCTATGCCGGCAAAGAGACGGCCGTTATCGGTACCTTCCACATACTACCCGCCTCACGCCTGCACGGTTACAGCAACCAGCTGCTGCGCGCCATTCTTGGCCGCAGTATCAAGCGGTTTGACAAGATAGTCGCCGTATCTGAACCTGCAGTCCATTTTGCCCGCAAAGCCTACGGCATCAGCGCCAGCTATCTGCCCAATCCCATTGATGTTAGCAGCTTCCGCAGCGGCAAGCGTTTGGGAAAATATAATGCCCGTAAGTTGAACATCGTGTTCTTGGGCCGCCTGGTCAGCCGCAAGGGTATTTTAGAGCTGATTGACGCGTACAATGCCCTGCCCGATGAACTTGCCAAACAGACACGCCTGATAGTGTGCGGTAAAGGCCCCCTAAGGGCGCGTGCCGCCGCCATGGCCGCCGCTACCCGTGATGTACACTTTGCAGGTTACGTGTCCGAAAAAGACAAGCCAGACTATCTGGCAACTGCTGACATCGCGGTCTTCCCGTCCACGGGCGGCGAGTCTTTCGGCATCGTACTGGTAGAGGCTATGGCAGCCGGTTCCAAGGTAGTGGTAGGCGGCAATAATCCGGGTTATAAGAGTATACTCGGCGCTCAACCCTACCTGCTATTCAATCCCGGCGACCGCGCTAATTTTGTAGAGCATCTGAGTATGTTTATAACCGATAACGGCTTACGCGAAAAGATGTACCAATGGCAGCAAGATACCGTAGGCCAGTATGATATCAGTGTGGTTGGCCGCCGTCTTACCGGCATATATGAAGACGCATTGAAAGAACGCGCCGCATAGGGGATAATCCAGATATGAACCCCGCAGAAGACCAAGCGGCAGCCAAGAAACTGCTAATGACAGAATCATATCAAGCATATCAAACGTACAACGTGCGAGGAAGGTATTGCGGTTATTAACAGGATGAGATTATTTGCCCGCAAAGATAAGGAAGCTGTGGAGATAACCGTATCCACCCATACCATCATACGGATTATCGGAATGGCGCTGGCAACTGTACTGCTGCTGGCGGCTATAAACCGCGCGTCGCATGCGCTGACACTAATTTTTATGGCTTTTTTCCTTAGCCTGGCGCTTAACGCGCCCGTGCACTGGGTAGCCCAGCACCTGCCAGGCAAGAAGCGCGGCAGCCGTACGCTGGCGACGGGCGTGTCGTTTCTGATAGTCATCGGCTTGCTGCTGGCTTTTCTTACCAGTCTAGTGCCGCCGCTGGTCCGCCAGACTAATTCGTTTATAGATGCAGCGCCAGGGCTAATAGAAGATTTGAGAGACGAAAACTCTAGCTTGGGATCGTTTATCCAGCGCAATAACCTCGAAAGCCAGGTAGACCGCTTGTCCAGCCAGGTATCTGATTGGGCTGGTGGCCTTGGCGGCAGCGCCGTCGGTACTGCCGGCCGGGTGACGAGCAGTGTTGTTTCGGTCTTGACCGTGCTGGTGCTGACATACATGATGCTAATCGAGGGGCCGCGCTGGCTGCGCTTAGCCCGCCGCCTGCTGCCAGAACACAAGGAACAATACGCCAACAATCTGGCTCAAGACATGTACCGTGTGGTCAAGGGCTATGTAAACGGCCAGGTATTACTGGCAGGTATTGCGGCCATACTGATAGCGCCGCCGCTGTTTATCCTTGATATCAGTTACCCCGCGGCTTTGATGGTTGTGGTCTTTATCTGCGGGCTGATACCCATGGTGGGCCATTCCATTGGTGCCGTGATTGTGAGTTTTGTGGCCCTGTTTACCAGCCCGTGGGCCGCTCTTATCATTATGGGCTACTACATCACCTACCAGCAGATTGAAAATTATGCCGTCCAGCCGCGTATCCAGGCAAATACTACTGATATGTCCCCGCTGCTTGTCTTTGCTTCAGTGGTTATAGGTGCCAGCATCAACGGACTTGTTGGCGCGCTTGTAGCTATACCGGTAGCCGGCTGTTTGCGTATTGTGGTAATTGACTACTTGCAGCGCAAAAATTATATTGCTCCTGCTGAAGCCAAAGACGCCAAGACCTAAGCTGCGAAGAAAGTTCTGGCGGCCGCGTTTGAGCTAGTTTGCTAATGTTTAAGTCAGGAGCGGGACCAGATTTGACCTTGTTCAGTGTCGCGTATGTGCAGCCCGGTTGTTAGCAGTTTGCCGCGGATCTCGTCTGACAGCTCCCAGTTATTCTGCTTGCGGGCCAGATCGCGCGCCGCCAAGGCCTGTTTCTGGGAATCATCAATGTCCTCCCGTTCAAGCAAGCCAAGGCCAAACAAGGCTTCGATCTTTGGCAGTGTGCCGGCAATTACAGCCGAATCGGCCCCCTGCTCGCCCGCAGCCTTGACCATGGCGATAAGGCCTGCCAAAGCTTCGGGAGTGTTCATGTCTTGCTGCAGTGCGGCCGTTATGTTGGTATAGGCGTTGTTATATAGCGCGCCTAGGCCAGGATTGTTTAGTGACTGGAAGCGCATATCAGACCAGGCACGGATATCCTGCAGGATGTTCTGTGCGGCTTGCAAATTCTCCCAGGTAAAGTTGCTCTGCGAACGGTAATGCGATTGCAGCACTAACAAGCGGAATGCCAGCGGGTCAATGTTTTTGGCGCGTACGTCTTCTAGCGTGTAAAAGTTTTGCAGCGATTTGCTCATCTTACGGCCGTCTACCAGCAGGTGTTCGTTGTGCACGAAAAAGGTAGCCATGACGTCATTGCTGACGCCGGCGGTACTCTGGGCTATTTCGTTCTCGTGGTGCGGGAAGATAAGGTCGGAGCCGCCAGTGTGAATATCAAACGGCAGGCCAAGCGTCGCGGCGCTCATAGCTGAGCACTCGATATGCCAGCCAGGCCGGCCGCCCATGTCTTGCCCATCAATCTCAAAATCCCAGTACGGCTCGTCAGGGCGCCGTTTCTTCCATAATGCGAAATCATGAGCCGATGCTTTATCGTATTCATCATTATCTATGCGCGCTCCGGCCGTACTGGCCCCGCTGAGCTTTAGCAATTGGCCGTATGTTTTGCCGCTATCACGGTAAGCTCGTATAGAGAAATACACACCGTCCCCCGCAATATAGGCAATGCTTTTATCAAGCAGGTTTCTTATGATTACCTGCATGTGCCCGATGTGATCGGTAGCCTTTACGAAACTGTAAGCATTGATATCATTACCTACGGCATCCATATCGGCAAAGAACAATTCAGTGTAGCGGCTGGTAAAGTTGATGAGCGCGTTCATCGGACTGCCGTGATGATCCGCCTCCAGGCTGCGGCGGATAGTCTTGTCATCTACGTCCGTGATGTTCATGGTGTGCATAACATTTAACCCCGCTGCCTTAATGGTACGGCGCAGGGTATCGGCATAAATGTAGGAACTAAGGTTGCCGATATGGGCATGGTCATAGACGGTGGGGCCGCAACTATAGATACGCACTGCATCCTGGTTGAGCGGAGTAAGTAAAGCAACCGTTCTGGTCAATGTATTATACAGCTGCATCTGACGCCTCCTGCAGCCCAGCTAGCAGTTCACGTGTGCGCTCAGTGCATTGTGAGCGGGCGGTCGCAATGCTGCCGGAATCAAGCTTGAAGCCCGCGGCATAAGCATGCCCGCCGCCGCCAAAACTCTTTGCCAGTTCGGCTGCCACCGGTGTATCCTGGTTACACCGGATAAAGCCGGTTATGCGGCCGCTGTCGTAGTGTTTCAATACCACCAGTACCGATACGTCCTCGGTCATAAGCAAGTCGTTCTGAATAAGCGGCCCGGGATTATAAAGCGGGCTGTAGTCATTAATTTCAGCTTGCGGAATGATGACAAGTGCCAGCCGGCCGTCATTCAAAAGCTCGGCCCGTTCGAGCAGCCGTGCCTTATAGCGCAAAATAGATACAGGCATCTTGTTCAGCAAGCGGCGTGATTCCTCCAGTTTGGGCCGGTTTACGCCAGCTTCTACCAGCGCTGCCATAACCTGGTAAGTCTGGGCGGTTGTGCTCCCGGTGGTCAGGCCCATGCTGTCGGCCAGTATCGAAGTCATAATGAATTCAAGCGATTCTATGCTAAGAGGCCAACCAAGCTCCTTGGCGATGCCGTACAGCAGCTCGCCTGTCGAGACCTTGCTGGTATCATTAATGATAAAGGTTGCGAATGGTATATCGCCGGCTGATTCGGCGTGATGATCAAGCACGATACAAGGCTTGGCGGCAACCCAGCCCTGCGACCCAGAGGACTGCAGTATTTCCAATAGCGCCATGGCAGAAGTGTCTACGATGATGCTGGCGTCAAACTGCGCGGGTATCTCCTTGTCTACCCTGTCCCAGCCCGGCAGGTACTTGAGGTACTCCGGCATATCAATGCCGCAGTACAGGATGGGTTGTTTGCCCATCTCGTGCATGATAGTCTCGAGCGCCAATGCCGAAGCCAAGCTGTCAGCATCGGGGTTATCAGCCTGGATGATTAAGATGCGGTGAGCATCATCTATAATTTGTTTGATTTGTTCCACTTTCATAGTTATCTGCAGTAAGTATCATGTATCAAGTATCATGTATCAAGTATTTTACCGGCCGGTATTATTAAAGCCAGATGCAAGCAGCCAGGCACTATAGTTTCTGTCTGCCTTCGAGCGCGCGCGTCAGGGTAATCTGGTCGGCGTACTCTAGGTCTACACCAATTGGCAAGCCGCGGGCAAGGCGCGTAAGCTTGACCTTGCGGCCGCCGATTTGCTGCTGGATGTACAGGGCTGTACTCTCGCCCTCAACAGATGCATTTGTAGCCAGGATGATTTCTTCTACCTCATCCTCATCAATACGTTTTGTAAGTGCCTGCACAGTCAGCTGCTCCGGGCCGATGCCGTCTATGGGCGAGACCAAGCCACCCAGCACATGATAGGTACCCTTGAACTGCCCGGTCTTCTCTAACGCTAGTATATCGAACGGTTCGGCCACGACGGCGACAAGTTTTCTATCCCGATCGGGGTTGGTATACAACGGCGAAAGCTCCTGCCCGGCCTCTACTAATGCGAAGGTCTTGCGGCACAGCCCGATGTTATCGTGTAATTCGCCTAGTGAGCGTGCTAACTTCTGGCTCTTGGCCCGGTCGGCGCGGAAGAGATAGTACGCATAGCGTTCAGCGGTACGCGTTCCCACGCCTGGCAGCACTGCCAGGGAGTCTATGAGTTCTTGAAGGGCTTTGGGAAGTACGGACATACCACCTATTTCACATTTATCATTTTACAATTCACGGTAATTTCACACTTATCATTTTACAGCGCAGCTAGCTGCTGCCTACCATGTAAATTGAAAATTGTGAAATGAAACCGAGGTTTACGGCCTAAAGGCCGAGTCCGCCCAGCATACCCATCATCGGCTGCATTTTATCTGCCGCCAGCTTCTGGCTGGCCTTGATGGCTTCCTTGACTGCTTCTTCAACATTGCGTTCCAATATGGCGATGTCATCTAAATCAACCTGATCTGGGTCGATGTGTATGCGTTTGATCTTCTGCTCGCCGTTTATTTCTACCTGCACGGAACCATCACCCGATTCTACGGTAATAATTTCCTTTTGCAGTTCCTTCTGCAGCTTCTTAACCTTCATTAGCATTTTGGCCTGGTCAAACTTGCTCATAGTATAATTACTCCTTTTCTAAGGAGTAATTATACACTAAGCGCGCGGCTTTTTTTGAGAGTGGTCATTTGCCCCAGCCCCAGAGGACATTTCTTTATCGTATGTACAATACGCATCCAAAATGGAAGCCTCAAATCGTGACAAATGACCCTTGGTTAAAAAAAGCCGCTTAACACCGGTATTCTACAGCCGGCTTAGCGTGTCAGCTTTTGCTGGAAGGCCTGTTTGGTGTCCTGGCTGTTCGGCCAGGCTACAAAATAACGCCTCAGCTGGAAGTTAATAGATAACAGTACGGCGATAATAACCAAGCACAAGCCTGCGTAACGGGCTATCGGATTACGCGGAAAAACCCGGTACCACTGATCCAGCAATTCCTGCAGGCCAAAGCCGGTGGTGATGAACAGGAATGGCAATAACAGCACAATAAACAGCAAGTTACCCGTAAGGCCGGTTAGCAGGAACGTGATAGCGAAGATGCCAAGGATAGTCCAAAACCTGTCGAGCTTCCGGCGCTTCACCAGCGTCCAGCAACCAAATAAGAATAGCACGGTGGAGAATACATCTAAGACCGGTTGCCTGCCAAGCCAGATGACCGGATTCTTAGGTGACATTATGAACAGGCTAGCAGCGGCCCGGGCTATATCCTTAATCATCTCCAGCGGTGCCTGCAAGGCAGGCGGCACCCCTAAGTAATCGCGCCATAACTGGGGCTCGCGTATAAGGCTGATGATTAGCGGTGCGGCCAGCAAGCTTAGAATAGCCGGACATATGATAATAATTGCAGGTGCCAAGCTCTCAAATGAACGTTTGCTTTTAGCGAATTGCCAAATAGCGCCGATAGCAATAAAGATTATCATGCCGGGTACATACAAGCTCAGGCCGATGACGGCACTGGCAAGGATCCATGCAAACCCGGAACGGCCATGGAAACGTACCAAATAGCCGGCTGCTACGATAGCCAGCAACGATAACAACATGACATTAGGCGTAGCCAAACGCGTTACCGTTAGCAGCAGGCTGGAAGCCGCAAACATCGCAGTTGTA
>JBATRZ010000019.1:0-7294 GCA_049292975.1 Saccharimonadales bacterium (SeqCode)
CTATGGCCCGTATTACCAGAGCGAACGGGCCAAGACCTATCTGGGCTTTGCGCTTGATCTGCTAGCCAAAGGCCGTGCTTATCCGTGTTTTGCGGCTCCGGAGGAGCTACAGGCGGCAATTGCCGGCCAGCATGCCAAAAAAGTCCGTCCTGGCTACTACGGTGCCTGGGCGTTGTGGCGCGATAAGTCCGAGGCTGAAATCAATGCCGCGCTGGACGCAGGTCTTGCCTTTGTCTTGCGCTTCCGCTCAGAAGGTTCGCACGCCAAGCGCATTAGTTACCAGGATGTGTTCAAGGGCAAGATGGAAGTGCCGCAGAATGATCTGGACGTACCGCTAGTGAAAAGCGGCGAACACCGCCTGCCCACCTATCACCTGGCCCACGTTGTCGATGATTACTTGATGCGCGTCACCAAAGTATTCAGGAGCGATGAGTGGCTGCCCTCCACTGCCCTGCACATCGAAATTGCACAGGCTTTGGGACTTGGGCCGTTTACGTACGGCCACTTTGCGCCTATTTCTATCCTGGATAAGAACGGCGGCGGCAAACGCAAACTAAGCAAGCGCAAGGATGATGAAGCAGATGTTAAGTTCTGGCTGGAAGCCGGTTATCCTATTGAGGGCATCAAGGCATACCTGCTTGGCCTGGCTAACAGCAACTTTGAAGATTGGTACCGCCAGCACCCAGAGGAGCCGCTTGAGCATTTTGTATTGTCGCTAGAAAAACTGGCTGCCAGTCGGGCGCCGCTGCTGGACATGCAGAAGTGCGAGGATTACTGCAAGGATTTTATTGCCAGGTTAGCGCAGCCGGAGTTTGACCGCCGTCTGCTGGCTTATGCGGAACAGGCCGGCTGGAGCCGGTTCGTAGACGAAGCCAAGTCCGACATTACCTATAACAACAAGATTTTTGCCATTGAACGCTCGGGCCCGAAGCCCCGTAAAGACATGGCCAAATGGTCCCAGGCTTACGAACAATATGCCTATTTCTTCGATGGCTTGTTTGAAGATGATTTTAAAAACCAGGGCCGTGACGAATTTTTGTCTGATTTCGATCTAGGTACGGTGTTTGGCGCTGCCCAGGCATTCTTAAAGACCTATGACGTAGCCGATGACCAAGAGGCATGGTTCGGCAAACTAAAAGCCGCTGCCGCCGCTTGCGGGTTTGCGGCCGACAGCAGGGACTTCAAGGCAAACCCCGCTAAGTACAAGGGCAATGTAGCCGATTTTGCCCGTATCATCCGCGTGCTGCTAACCGGCCGCAACCGCACGCCGGACCTGTGGACTATTATGCAGGTTATGGGCGCCGGCCGCGTAGGCGCGCGCCTGTCGGTTGTCCAGTAGGGCCAGGCCCCCTGGCCGGCCGGGCCAATAGCTGTTTTAGTTCAGTATCACTATGGCCAGGTTCAGCGCCGCGGCGTAGCAGACCCACATCATATACGGGACCAGCAGGCAGGCCGCTAACGGACGCAGCCGGTAATACTCTAGCATCGTCCAGCCAATCGCTATGATTAAGGTAAAAATGATAAGTAAGCCGGCCAGCGGCGATTCCAGCCCAAAAAATAAGATGCTCCACAGCGTATTAAGGATCAATTGCACCGTGAAGGCAAAGAACGCCCGTCCGCGCTGCTCGCTATGTTCGCTTACATAGATTAAGTACAGGCTGGCCCCTATCAAGATATAAAGTAATGTCCACGCCGGCCCGAACAGCCAGTTTGGGGGGGTAAAAAAGGGTTTATCGAGGGCCGCATACCAGTTGTCAAGCCGCGGAGCGACAAAAATGCTGCCGATAAAGCCGGTAAAGAGCGGTAAGGCTATGCAGGCGGCGAGGTCAATCAGTCTGGAGAGGCGGTTTTTTTGTTCAGGCATGGTAAAAAATAAAAGTGTCCAACTTGTAAATACGCTAGTCTATAGTACTAAGAGGGCCGCCGCCTTACAGTCACATATCCTACAATTACAGTGATGCCCGCGATGGCGGGTTCCCCGTGAAACCTGTTGCATGGGGGTAAGGTGAGAAAACCTATCGCGGGGTGATCCCCGCCCGCTGATAAGCGGGCTGGGGCCTTTAATGGTTTTTCATTAAGACTTATAAAGAGGTGGCGATGCGTATCAGCTGGTCGCTGTTAAGCTGTGAATCGCCCTTGATGTCGTACCAGACGCCGCCATTTACCCAGGTAGCGCTGGAATCGCCATAGAGATAAATGGTGCGGCCTTTGTCTTCAAAGGCGTGTACGGGCGCATTGGTAGCGGCAATGTAGTTGTTGCGCAGCGTTTCGCTGTTCCAGGCGGATTCGCGCTGGGTGATTGTAAACTCGCGGTCGTCAGTGTTAGAACTAAAGCTCATGGTGATCTGGCCGGGCGTGTACTTGATTTTGCTATTTAGGCTAAAGCCCGCCGGCTGGTAGCCTGGCGTCTTAGCGCTGATGCCGGCCCTGGAGGCGGCATAACGCATAGAGATGTTGGGGATATTCTGATATGTGATAAAGGCACCTAGCAGCAAAACCGCCATACCGCTGGCGGCGGCGCTTACAAGGCGGCGGCGTCTGGACCTTGCGGGCGCAAAGCTGGCCGCAGGCTGGTTATGGCTTTGGGCGTTATGCAGGCCTTTGCTGATGACCGAGGCTGTAGCGGAATGCGGGCGTGCTGCAGCCCCTTGATGTTGAGCGGCGGCAGGTGCCTGCGCTACGGGCAGGACCTCAACACGCGCTGTTACCGGCCGCGCCGGAACAACGCTGGAGTTACCGTAAAACCTGCTTACCAGCTCGCTGCGGGTGGCTTTGTTGGCCCTGTCCTCACGGTGCTGATTACCTGGCTGGTGCCTGGGCACATGGCCAATACTTACCCTGACCGGCACGGCAATGCCGGACATAGATTTACCATTAATAGCTTTTACAGGCGCGGCATGAGCAGGCTTTTTAACGGCTTGGCGCATAAGTGTCTGGCTGCGCTGCGCCGCCGAGTGGATATTGCGCGATACGACAGGCCGGGCCGCACCGTCGGTATGCCGCCCAGGCCGCGCGGCAGGCGCACGGGGCGGGATACTGCCGCTTGCAAGAAGTTGTCCGGTGCGCGCATCATAGCACTTACCATTTATTTCTATGTGTGTTCCCACGCTAACCTTTTTAATGTTTTGCCGAAGAAGTACTTTGTTACCTTGCATCTTTAATGCTGTAACTAATCTTACTGCTAAGCCAAAGCGTTTACAAGTAGCTGAGGGCACTATTTGTACTCAGCTGTATTTAAGCGGCTGTATGGTATAACTGTAAGTACGAGAATAAAATAAAGCTATGGATTTTTTAGACCCTAAACGCCGCAAGGCACACAAGCGCCGCCTGTTTATCGGCTACGCTCTTATGGCTATAGTTATTGCCCTGGGTACCATGCTGGTCATGTATCTGGCCTATGGCTACGATGTAAACCGCCAAAGCGGCGAATTTATCCAAAACGGCATTGTCTTTGTGGATTCCAAGCCCAAGGGCGCGACCGTGTATGTAAATGACGTTGCCGAACGCAGCAAAACAGACACACGCCTGGTACTGCCGGCCGGCCCCTACACCATACGTATCGAGGCCGAGGGCTTCCGCAGCTGGCAGCGCAGCTTTACGCTGGACGGCGGCCAGATCGAGCGGCTGGTCTACCCCTTTTTGGTACCGAACGTCCTGACCATAAGCGATCTGCAGTCATACGAAGCTACACCTCAGCTGGCTACCCAGAGTCCGGACCGCCGCTGGTTGCTGGTTGCCCGCCCGGGCGCCACCTATCAATTTGATGTTTTTGACCTCCAAAACCCCGAGGAGTCGCCTAAGCAAGTTGCCTTCCCGGTTGCTTTGCTCACGGCGCCGGCGGCTGCCTCTTCCTTGGAAATAGTCGAATGGTCCACCGATAACCGCCACATTCTGTTCAAGCGCAGCTATGAGGGCAAGCATGAATTCATCATTTTTGACCGCGAAAACCCATCCGAATCCGTGAACCTTAACACCGCACTAGGCATTGCACCAGCCGAGGTAAGCCTTAAGGGTAAGCGGCCGGACCAGATATATTATCTTGATGCCGTACCCGGCGCGCTGCGCAGCGCCAACACCAAGGCGCGCACTATTTCTGCCCCTTTGCTGCCGGCAGTCAGCGGTTATAAGTCATACGGTGATGATGTGATGGTCTTTGCTGCGGCCGGGGGCGCCGGAACCGGCACGGCCGACATTAAAATACTAGAGGGCGACAAGACATACACCCTGCGCACGGTCACGCAGTCTGAGCGCTACGTTCTGGATGTGTCCAAATATGAGGATGAGTGGTACTACGCTGTTGGTTCTGCTGCCGATAACGCCGTCTATGTCTATAAAAATCCGGTCGCAGCCCTAAAGCAAGAAATTAGGCCGGAAATGGATGTAACCGCCATGAGCGCCAGCAATCCGCGCTTCGTGTCGTTCTCGGCCAATACGCAGTTTATCGGCGTGCAGAGCGGGCGCAATTTCGTAGTTTTGGATCTAGAGTATGACCGCCAGCATAAATTCTCTCTTGACCAGGAGATACCGCTGGAGCAACAGGTTAAATGGATGGATGGCCACCGCTATATTTACGTAGATAACCAACAATCATACATCGTAGATTTTGACGGCTCAAACAAGCAGACGCTGGTAACCTCACGCCTGGCTAACGGCCCGTTTTTTGACCGGGATTATGACAATGTGTTTACTATCGAAGGGTCGAAGAAGGATAACGCTAAGGCCGCGCTTACTATCACGGTTATTGACGCACGCTAGTTTTGATTAACTTCTTGGAACCAAGAAGCAAGTTGTTCCATTTTTGGGTCGCCAAAAACGGAACCCAAAAAACTCGGGCCCACCAAAATCACGATTGAAAAACAACAGGCAGATGCCGCGCGACAAGAACGACCGCAAGGGTTCGGCCCAAATTACCAGATTATTTAGGTAGGTAATTTGGACTTGGCTTGTCGCTGGACTCGTCACCTGCCTGTTGTTTTTCATCGGATTTGTGGCGGAATGCCCCAGTAGCTGCAGAAGCGGAAACCCGCCTCTTGAGGCGGGTACTTTTTATTTTTGATCATAACGGGACTGTTTTTGTGGTTATTTACCCTATCTTTTCATTATATCACACTATGTCAAGTATGTCAATACCCCCCGCCCCTGTTTCACATCCCTTTCACGGCCGCAGGCCATATAAAAATTCCAAATCGCCTGGAGGCGATTTGTCCATGGTCTTCCTCAGGCTCTGTGCAAACCGATGAAAAGGCCTGGTATGGCTGGCCGAGTCAAGCAAAAGCCGCCCTCTTTCGTGCCCAATATAGAGAAAGAGGGTGCTTGCATTCTTTTGCGCGGCCAGTCATCAGGTGTTTTCAATCGTGTTTGTACAGCCGCCTGTCGGTTTTTGCCTATACTTTTTGCCGATTCAAAAAGTATAGTCGAGCCGAGCTTTAGCTCGGGTTGAAACGTTTAAAAAATACTGCCCCATATCCTGGACCAAAGACTCTGCGGATTCCCTGCCAGCCTATCTGCCTGCGCATCCGTTTTGACGGCAGTGCTGGCAACATTCTGCACGGGGTCGGGGCTGATCTGTTCGCCCCAAACGACCAGGCGGTTGATGGTAGTGCCGGGCGGGTCGCAGGTGATAAGCGCCAGGGTGCTGGTTTTGCCGGGTACTGAATCAAGCACGCTTATATCAGTGGGCGATACAATGCGTTTATCAAAAATGCGGTAGACATAGCGCACACCGCCCTTTTCTATATAAAACGTGTCGTCTTTTTCCATACGGCTTAGCAGCACAAAAGCAAACTTATATTTGCCTTTATTGAGCAGATTGTTGCTGGAGTGCCCAAAGATCGCCCCGCCGCCCTGCTCGCCCGGATTACTGGTGGTGGCATAGTGTACCACGCCGCGTTCCAGACCGCTTTGTACGGCTTTTTCCTCTACGGTCACGACATCGTAGACTACCGGCACCTCAACGTTAATTTTGGGGATGATAATCTTAGATTCCGTGCCTACGGCCTTGCCGGCGTCCATAATCAGCGGCGTCGAGCTGACATTGCGGCTGGGCGTGATAAACGGGGCGATAAAGCGCTCATTAAAGAAGCCGAACAGCAGTACTGTTACGACCAAACCGCCCATGCCCAGGCCGAAGGCCAGCGACTTCAGGTGCGCCTTATGCGACAGCTTGCCCCTGCCCCGGATGCGGCCGAGTATCTGCGTTTTAATATCGGCAACGGATTGCGGCGCGGCCGCGGATTTTTTGGGCGCTCTGGCGGCTGTGGCGGGCTCAAAACTGCCGGTTAGCGGCGAGCTGGGAGCCGTAAACGGCACATGGGCCTGCGCCCTAAATAACGGCTTGTCACCTCTGGCTGCGTAAAATTCCTCCCAGACCTCATGCTTTTCTTTGTCTGGCAGCGATTTGTAATATTCATGCCATTCCATCTGGATGATAGCAAACGGCTTGCCGGAGCTGCTTAGATCCGCCATGTACCTTTGGTGCTTGCTGCGGCTTGTCTCTGGCGCTATGGCTGTCTCTATGGCCTCGGTGACGACATCTGGCTCAGAATTATAGATGCTATTCAGTTTGGCGCGTATAAAGTCGGCAGCTTGGTTGCTGCCGTCATTATCCGCCGGCTCGTCGGGCAGCTGGAAGGTCGGACCTGCGGGCGGGTCAATAGTTTTCACAAAACAATAACTTTCTGCTGCAAACACTGCCCAGCGTGCCGGACAAGCCAAAGCGGCTGTCCGGACAACACCAGAGCAGTATTTTCGCCATAAAAAGTTATCATCTTGTGAAAACCGGTTTTCATATGCTTATGCTAGAATTTACCCTGTAATTATACTATATCTAACTGATATAATCCTGTGCGCTTCGCCAGCAATGATGCAAGCACATTTGTTACACTTACCTATCCGTATTATAATTGCCTCTGTTATCCCCAAAATACAGTTCTTGCGGGCGAGTGGTGAAATTGGCAGACGTTCTTTAATATCTTGTGCCGCGGTGGTGGAATTGGTAGACCGCAAGCCTGATGGCTTGCAAATCGTTTTTGGTCGGGCGAGTGGTGAAATTGGTATACACGCTAGACTCAAAATCTTGTGGGCATTAGCCCGTGAGGGTTCAAGTCCCTCCTCGCCCACCAAAAACGATTTCGCCGGGGCGCGCCGCTGAAGCGGCGCCGTAAACGAACAAAATCCTGTATTATTAACGTGCCGGTCGTAAATGCCCTGTGGGCATTTACGTTTTCCTTGCTTGTCCAGCACAAAAGTTTTAACTTTTGCTGCTGAGGATAGGACAAGTCCGGCCCGCGGTACC
>JBATRZ010000020.1:0-3852 GCA_049292975.1 Saccharimonadales bacterium (SeqCode)
CAGCACCGTTTCGGCGTGGAGCAACGCAAAGCGCTGCTCAAGACGATGGGCAAGATGCCGCACGTGCTCAGTATGACCGCTACGCCGATACCGCGCAGCTTGGCGCTAACGCTCTACGGCGAACTCGATATATCTTTGCTTGATGCTATGCCGCCAGGCCGCAAAACTATAAAAACTACGCTGGTATCGCCCAACTCACGCGACAGTATGTACCAGCATATCCGAGAACAGATAGAGACCGGACATCAAATATATATCGTTTGCCCGGTCATAACCGAAGGCAGCAAGCTAGAAACAGTAAGCGCCGAAGCCATGCATAAAAAACTAAGCCAGGGTATCTTCAAGGACAAGAGACTAGGCTTGCTGCATGGGCGGATGAAGGCAGATGACAAAACGGCTGTTATGGAAGAGTTCGTAGCAGCCCGCCTGGATATACTTGTAGCCACCACAGTCATTGAGGTCGGCGTGAACGTACCCAATGCCACCATTATGGTCATTGAAGGAGCTGAACGTTTTGGTCTGGCCCAAATGCATCAGCTGCGCGGCCGGGTCGGAAGAAGTTCGGACCAGGGTTTTTGCTACATAGTCCCAAGCGGTTCTGAGGCGCCCAGTAAGCGTCTGCGGGCTTTAGCGCAAAGTACCGATGGTTTTAGTTTGGCAGAGTTGGATCTGGAGCTGCGCGGCCCCGGCGCCATTTATGGCACGCTGCAATCCGGTGCGCTTGACCTGCGTTTTGCTAATCTTGGTGATACCAAATTGTTAGCTCACGCCCGCAAGGCCGTGCAAGATTTTACGGACAGGCAAGAAAACTTGCAGCAATATCCTGAACTTAAGCGCCGCGTGCGCCTGGCTCAAGCGGTCATTACTCTTAACTGAACCGCGCCTTACTAATTTGGCTATTGTTGGTAAGGCTAGAACCGGCCAGGCTGGCTTCTGCTGCACCAGCACTTCTGCCGCGATAAAATGTGAAACAACGCGCAAATTTCTAACACCAAAATGCTGCAAAATATTCGCATAAGCCCTAGACCGCTGCAAGGCCAAATAATTGCGCGGGTCACCCAGATGCCAGCCCAGGAAATAAGTAACCACAAAAAAAGTTACACTTCTTGTCCGATCGGACAAGAAGTGTAACTAAGATTCCTATGATTGGTGATGCTATACTAAGGACTAATGTACTCCGGCATGCACTTAACCAAATACACCGGCAGGATTATTGGCGCGCACCAAAAGATCGACCGGGTCGCCAGACGTCACCTTGGCGAGCTGTTGCCGCCGCATACCAGTTTTCCGCCGGCCAAAAGTATCCTGAAGTTTGAGGGCAAGAACGGTCCCGATGGCATCAAGATAAAAAGCCCTGCCCGCGACGAGCCGTGGCACTACGTTAATCCCTATGCGGACGAAAACACCGAGTTTCTGCGCGGTATAGCTACCCACTACAAAGCGCTCGTTAGGAACCTAAAAAAAACGAACGATGAGCGTTCTGCCTTTGAAGCGGCCTGGCTGGCGCACGCCCTGGTAGACGGTATGACACCGGCGCATCACTATCCGTACGAAGAAAAGTTAAAAGAACTAACCGGCGGATTGGGCCGTGAACACCGCACTACCATCAAGCACAAGTTGATCCAAAAAGGCGAGACCAAGCGGCAAACACTGTTTAATTTTTACAAGTACATGGGTCCAAAGGGGTTAATGATGGGGCATGCCTTGTTCGAGCAGGGCTTTGCCTATATCGTCACCCCGCTGCGTCTGCCTGATGCCCGGCCAACCCCTGAGGACATGCGCGATCTGAAACGCCTTAGTCTGGACGAATTTTTCATCCGCCGCGTCCGCGAAGTTGCCATGATGGACATGTACGACCGTTATTTGAATCTAGGCTGGACCCCAAAATTATCCAATGAGGTACGCCATCATTTGGCGCCGCTAATGGTTAGTACCGTCACTCTGGTATGGTACAAAGCCGCCGACGAGGCAGGGCTATGCGTCCCGCTAGATTCTAAGGAACGGGCATGATGTTTTGTACGCCAGATTGGCGAATGAGCGGTTTAACCGCAGGCCAGTATCAGGCAGCAAAGCGGAGCTTTGCCGGATGCGCGTGATCAGCGGCCGCTTAAGCGGCCGGACGTTCGAATCCGTACCCGGTCACCGCACGCATCCGATGAGCGAGAAAATGCGCGGCGCTATTTTTAATGCCCTGGGTGATATAGCGGGACTTACGCTGCTGGACGCATACGCCGGCACGGGAGCTATCGCCATAGAGGCTATCAGCCGCGGGGCGGCCTCGGCCGTGGCGCTGGACAGCGACAAAAAAGCTGCCCGTACCATACAAGAAAATATTGCGCAGCTTGGGCTGGAAGAGCAGATAAGGTCCAGTCTAATACACGCTCATAGCTGGAGCCGGCGAAATCAGGCAGAGCAGTTTGATATCGTCATTTTGGATCCGCCCTATGATGCCGTACAGCCCAAGGAGCTGCTGCAGCTGGCCGGCCACTGTAAACCGGGCGGCGTTATCGTCCTGTCCCTGCCGCCAAGTAACGGCTTCCAGTACGCACCGTCTGCGCGGCAGCTGCTTAACCATAAAAACTATGGTGATGCCGGGTTACAATTTTACCGCCAGCTGCATTAAGCGGACAGGTCAGGGTGGTGTAATGGCCTCAGGACTTGAAGATGTCGTTAAACTCAAGATAACGCAAGGCAGGCGCTACCGAATATAGTATCTGCAAGATGGTACCGGCAATTTGCCCCAGAATAGGGATGATTCCTATCAGCACAAAGAGGATGTTTAAGCCCATGATGCCGTAGACCGAGCCGCTGTACTGCTTGGACTCGTCTGCTGATGCGGCCATGGCTTCAGAGATACCGAGCCCTCTGTCCAGCACATAGTAAGGTGCCAGCAGGTAGCGCCGCAAGAAGATAATGCCAGGAACGATAAACAACAAAAAACCAACGCCTATGATAAGCCCCGTCAGGAAGGCAGTACCGATAAGCGGCCAGAAGCGCTTGTAACTTTCCTGGAAGACCTGGCCCAATGACACCTGTTTGCCCTGGGCTGTGTGCAGGTAGGTATACAGCAGCGGCGGGTAAAGCAGCAGGCCTATCAATGTCATGGCTGCAGTGATGCCTAGATAATCTGTCCTAATGTCCTTCCCCATGCGGATCAGCAGGATACTAAAAACGAGCCCCGGCAACACAGCCAGCACGAAATAAACGAGCAAGTTGTTCTTAATGGCATTCACACTGGGCTTGAACAGGTCGAACGATGGGGTTAGGGTTGGTTCTTGTTGCTGGGCCATTAGTAATCTCCTTGTTTGCACTAATCATAGTACTTCATTCGTGATCCCGATAGCCCAAGTGTACAAAAACAGATAAGAATGCTACAATTTGCCTTGTCTTAGCCAGTTTTTTTAAGAGGATTCGAAAAAAACTGAGAGGAGAGGGCTTTATCGGGTTGCTAGAACTGCTGGGCAAACTTGTTTTGTCAGCAATTTGGCAACACAATAATCACACCCCTACTGAGCCGATGCGGTTAAATTGGCAGGCACGCGTGCCTTAGGAGCACGTGCAGCAATGCGTGAAGGTGAGAACTGCCAGTGGCAGTTCGGAAACGAATCTTCTCTTGCAAACTAGTTTGCAAAGATGAAGTTCGAGGGTCGCGGAACGTGACCAAGTCCTTTAATATTGAATATGTGGGGATGTGGTGAAATTGGTATACACGCGTGCCTTAGGAGCACGTGCCGCAAGGCGTGAAGGTTCAAGTCCTTTCATCCCCACCAAAACAAGACGTCCATCCAACAGGATGGATTTTTGTTTTGGTGCGATTATGGCTTGAACCAAACCCTAGGGCGTGAAGGGGAG
>JBATRZ010000021.1:0-7643 GCA_049292975.1 Saccharimonadales bacterium (SeqCode)
GTCTTGCAGCGTGCCGACCTCGGCCGGGCGCAGGTTTTGCGGAGCTTCAAACTGCGGCACGATGGTGCCGCGGCCTTTGGGGTCTCGGCCAAACCGCAGCCAGCGGCGCAGCGCATAACCGCCGGCAAGTAGCGGCGGCAAAATGATGCCAAGAAACGCCTGCATATGATCACGCAGCCAATCGCCGCTGGTGGACGGACTGAAATAGCCCTTGTCAAAGCCGGTAACTACAGTCAATGTCTGCCCGGCGTCAAGTCCGGCGGCGCTGGCGGTAATCACGCTGCCTTCTTGCTGGATAGTGCATTTCTGGCCGGTGCCGCCGAAGCTGCCGGCAAAGCACGCCAGCTGGCCATTCGTTGCCAGCCCTTCGCTTAAGGTAATGCTTGCGCTCACCCGCTCGGCCGGCTGGCCCCACTGGTCACCGTTGATGTCCCAGTAGAATTCATCATGATCATCATAAAAACTGATAATGTTACTAACCTCATAATTGATGCGGTAGTGCTGGCGGCCGGTCACCGTGCGGTTAGGATCGCCGATCTTTATGACCGTATTATCATTTTCCTGGTAAGTCGTAAACTGGGCCGGCGCGCCGGAGTCCGACTCTGCATAATTGATGTTTAGCCTGAGGCTATTAGCTTTATAGGTGTTAGGAACCGCCCGCAGTAAACCATGGTTATTATCCGTAAAAGTTACTGTGATATCTTCCGTAACGGTCATCGTGCCCTGCTTGTCATCATTGCGCAGCTGGTAGTTGGCCGAGAAATCGTTGATGACGAAGTCGTTTGTATCGGCCAGCGCCTGGCCCGCAAAAGCAACCAGGACACTGCCCAGCACCAAGCCCGCCAGCAAGGACTTTGGTGTGATAAGACGGAAGATACGCCACATACTGGTCACATTATACCGTTCCTGACTTCACAAAGCCTAGTTTATGAGTTCGGGGACGAAACAGACGTGAAATAACTTTGGAGCGGTGGCTCAAACAAAGGAGCTACATAGTAGCGGTCTGATTCTGGATTATTGGGGCTAAGGCACCTATCTGTTCAATCACATAAGCGATTAAAGCTACAGAGATAGGCCCGCACCGTCCGGTTCCCAGGTCCACTGCTTGTGCATGCACAGGCAGCTTATCTATCCGGGAACCGGAGGTGCGGGGACTGCTAGAGAGGACCAACTGGCCTAGGTCGGCTAGTTGCCAAGTTCGCAGCGGGTTGCGAACCGATGGATATGGATAAAGGACGGGCATCCAATAATCCTCTCTAGCAGAGCTTGCCGGGTGCAGCAATGATCCTGGCATTCCTCCAGGATTCAGCATGACTAGGTACGATTTCCTATGTCAGCAGTCTGCATCTGCGCCATTGGGGAACCGAACTGTCACTCGGGCTAATGCTGATGCGCTCCCGGCAGCGGGGAACCATTTTTTCTCTAGTCGTTCCTGACCAACTCAGCAAATGCTAGAGACGGTTTAAACTCGCAGGTTCCACCACATTACGATCATCGCCCGCTGGCCCGGACGGATTTCGCTGACGCGGCTGTTGCGTACATGCGAAAAGAACCAGCGGGCGGCTCAGCGCGACTTCACCTTTAGCTAAATGGTGTAGTCTTGATGCGCCGAATGTTTTGCTTATACAGCAGTTACTGTCGGGACGCAGCCCGGCACTAATCGCTGTACAAGCGTAGAATCAAATTTCACGTCTGTTAATGAACGCCTCTGAAGGAGCGTGGCTCAACTCCAGGGTAAGGGGTACTATACTACATTTTGTCCTTTAGGTCTAGTAAAATTTTTTACTGCTTTAGCCCCGAAATGATTTGTCTGTATTTACGCTTCAGGCGTGATTCACGCACGCTATCTATTGCCGTTTTGACCAGTAGTAACATAACCAGGACGAAGAGGGCAAGTCTGGCATACGGGTGGTCCACGACCCGCCCAACCGCATAGAATATAAAGAAGGCGATTGTAAGCCATCTGACATCTTTATTCAGACTACGGTGCATGGTATTTGAATCCGTAGCGGTCCGTGCGACCAGAGCATTCGTCACGTTTTCTTGCCTGGTGTCGGCTTTACGCAGACGCATTTCTTCTAGTAGTTTAGGCACCTTCTGCATAAGCACCTCTGCTTCAGCGATGGTGAGATGACGGTAGCAGTAAAGGAATAGTTTCGGGCCATTGATCTCTATGTCGTAATCAGCCATTTCGACCAGCACGTACAGCATACTGTCTGGTGTAAGCATACTCAAGGATTCGCTTTGGGTTGTGTCGGGCATGTAGACATCGAAGAACGTACCGAAGTCACCTTCAAGCGTCAGGCGCTGTTTATTCTGATACGCCTGGTGGTTACCTCCGCTCCCGGCATCATTGTTTATCTTGCTGTTGATGATGAGCTGCAGCTGCGTATCAGGTATATCGACACCAACTATCGTACGTTTGTACACGCGGCGGCTTTTTCCACTACCTCTTGCTTCGGTCTGCCGTAGCATTTCAAAAGTATTCCCTGGCCCCGCCACCACGCCCCGTATGAGCCGTGAGGTAGCACCGTCATTGAAGGAGGAAAGACTGGGTATGTAGGAAGGCGGGCCATCAAGGAACTGATAATTACGGCTCACCGACCAGTTCTGCCAGGCAAGCTTCTCTGCCTCTTCTTTCTTTTTGGCGCGCCGTATAAGATAGACGACAGGGACAATAATGGCAGCAATAAGTAGGGCATAGCCAAGCACGGTACCAATAATTACCGCTGCTTGCGTTCCATCACTCACCGGATTTTAAACCTTCAGGCCGTCCATGAGGCGGTTGGTTTCTTCGGTGGTCAGAGTACGGTCAGGATGCGACAGCGTTATCCTGAAGGTAAGCTTGCGCGACTGCCCGGCTTCGGCCTGGTAGATATCCATGGGCTCAAGTGCCCATTTGTAGCCATGTTCTTCGGCGGCGGCAACCAGCGCTTGCTCTAAGAAGGCGGCGGCTTCGGCGTAGCTGCTCTCTGTAACTTCAATGGTAATATCCTGGGTAGTTTCAGGGAAGTTTGGCAGCGGCTGGTAACCGTTCGGTTCCAGGTACTTCAGCAGCGCCTCTATGTCTATCTCAAAACCAGCAGTAAAAGCTGGCAATTTTAGCGCGGCACGGGCCTGGGCACTGAATTCACCCACCGCGCCTAAAATCTCGCCGCCCACGGCTACTGTAGCGCAGCGGCCAGGTTGGTACACGCTGGTAATTGGGTAGCTGAAGTTTTCGCAAGGCGTATAGGTAGCCTGGCCTTTGGTAATATCGTCCAGGTAATATTTGGCCAGGAAGTATGCTGCCCCGCTTTGCCGGGCCTTGGCCGTCTTGTCATCTGCCGCCACAACCAGGCTTAGGCGCTCCATGGCTACGGGCAGGCCGTTCTGCTTGGCTTCGGTTACATGGGCGCGGCCCAGTTCGAACAGAGCGAACTGGTTAGTATCGTCGCCCGCTCCAGCCTTGATATTGGCGTGTACTTTTGCCAATAGGCTCGGGGTCAGGCTGGTACGGTAATATTGCAGATCGGGACTAAGGGCATTACGGATATGGTAGGCCCAGCGCTCTGGGTCGGTGCCGGTTTTGCGCAGCAGGTCGCCGTGCACGAAGCTATAAGTCAATACCTCGTTAGCGCCGGCTTTTTCCAAGCGGTGGCGCAGGCTTTGTTTGAAATCTAGCAGGCGGTTCTTGGGTGCAGGCTTGGCCGGACGCGGCGGCAAAGTTACCGGCAGGCGGTCATAGCCGTACAAGCGGCCGGTTTCTTCCACTACATCCTCTGGCAACTCGATATCCATACGCCAGAACGGCGCGGTCACGACCAGTTTGGTATCGTCGCTCTCAGCGGTAAATTCCACATTGGTAAGCAGCGCGCACATCTCGGTACCGCTCATGCCGGTACCCAATCGCTCATTTACAAAACCGATGGGAATTTCGATGGTCTTGCCAGGCTGCTCGTATTGACCTTCGTCGTAAACATCGCTGGCCTGCACGGCACCGCCGTAGCGCGCCATTTCTTGCATGGCAAAAGCCAGGACGCGGCCGTTCTGGGCTGGGCTTTGGCCCTTGTTGAACCTTGTTACCGCATCAGTGAACAGGCCATGTTTCATGCTGGTGCGGCGGATAGCGTACATATCAAAGGTAGCGCACTCGATAACGATGTTTTTGGTATTATTATCAACCTCGGTTTCAGCGCCGCCCATGACACCGGCCAGGGCTACGGCCCGGCTATCTGTAGCAATCACAATATCCTGCTCGGTTACTTCGATCTGCTTGCCGCCCAACAGCGTCAGCTTCTCGCCCGCACGGCCCATACGCGGGCCTAGGCTGGCGCTGTCGTTGCTGGCGGCCAGCTTGTCATAATCAAAGGCGTGCAGCGGCTGGCCCGTCAGATGCATGACGTAGTTGGTTACATCTACAACGTTGTTAATCGGCTTGATACCAACGCGTGATAGAGAGGCCTGAAGCCAGACAGGGCTGGCCTTGACCGTAACGTCCTTCATTGCCACCGCCATGAAGCGCGGCACCAGGCCGTTGATTTCGTTCGCCGCATGCAGACGCAGGTCTTCGCGGCTCTCGAACTGCGGAGTCTGCAGATACCAGTCTGGTGATACGAAGCCCAGACCCGAAATGCCAGCTAGCTCGCGCGCCACGCCCAGGTTGCCGAAGCAATCAGGCCGGTGGGTGAACATCTTGTTTTCGCAGTCTATGACAAAATCATCCAGGCCGAACAGGGACGCCAGTGGCGCACCCGGTTCGGGCATGAGCGATTGGCCATTTGCTATTGGCGATACATTAGCAATTTGCGATTGGCCATTGGTCTGTAATTGCTCATCGCTAATTGATAATTTTTTGCTCATCGCTAATTGCGCATAGCTAATAAGATCATTTTCGGTGATCTCTAATATTCCTTCGTGCACGTCTGATATACCCAGTACTTTGGGGCTGGCCAGCATGCCGTTGCTCACTACGCCGCGGATCTCGCGGGCTTCTAGTACAAAGGGGTCACTGTGGCGCGTGCTTGGCACCGTAACGCCGGGTTTCAGCCACACCGCGTACATGCCAGCCCGCACATTTGGCGCGCCGCAGACAACTTGGGTGTTCTGGCCCGAGCCATCATCTACCTGGCAGACACTAAGTTTGTCAGCATTTGGGTGCTTCTCAAAAGCAACAACTTTTACGATAACCGCGCCCTCGAACTTGGGTGCCCAATCGGTTACTTCTTCAATGGCGCCTAGCTGCGCCCCAATTTTACGGAGCAACTCGTCCCTTGGTATAGATTTAAGATCAACGTTAGAGAATTGCTGGGCCAGATTTAGGCTTACTTTCATTTTTGTAGCCTCTCAGCGATTGCAAAATCCATAAAGTATTGCTCCAGTTTTTCGTCTTCATCATCGGTTAGGATTGATTTGGCAAACTGTTCGCGCGCTATCAGCAGCTCGTATGGTGACTTGCCCTTGGCAGTCCAGGCCTCCACCGTAGCATTCATGAGATCCATGCCGCGGTAAAAAGCGCTCTGCATGCGCTCCTCTTTGCCCTGCCGCTTGGCGGCTAGTGCACGCCCTACCTCTGACCCGATATTGCCCATCTGCCAGAACACAGACTGGTTGGCCCAGGCTTCGCGGTCAAAAACATGGCTACTCATGAACAACCCCGCTTATTATCTCTGTGATTCTAGCCCGCAAGGTCTCATCCAACACATCACGCGATGGATTGCCCTGCGATGGCCGGATATTGATCATTGAGTCAAATTCGATAAAATCATCACTGCCGTAATCGTACGGGTGGAGGTTGATACCCCAGATATTGCCTTGTTTTGAACCCTGTTCAAGCAGCACCTGCTCACCATCGTAATGCATCGGCATATCTATGACGACGATTTGTCTTTCTACATCCACATCTGCCTTAACCAGCTCGCCAAACATCTTGCCAGCCACTTCTTTCAGTTCTGAGATAGAAATTTTATCGATAATTCTCATTAGAACTGCCTCAGGAATTTAAGATTGGCAGACTCAAAATGGCGGATGTCCTCGATGGCGTTTTTCATCATCACCATGCGCTCGACGCCAAAGCCCCAGGCAAAGCCGGTGTAAGTTACGGGGTCGATGCCGGCTTGTTTTAGCACATTGGGATGAATCATGCCGCAGCCGCCCAGCTCTAGCCATTTCTGCTCTTCCGAGTCGTTTTTGCGCAAGATCTCCGGGCGTTCAATGGCAAACTCGAACGACGGTTCGGTAAACGGGAAGTAAAATGGCTGGATCTTGACGTTCAGTGTTTGTCCGAAGAATTCGCTCATATAGGCCTTCAGCACGGCTACCAGATTACCAACATTGACGCCCTTGTTCACGTAGACACCTTCAATCTGATAGAAGGTGTGTTCGTGCGTAGCATCGACATCCTCGTTGCGGAAGACACGGCCGGGTATAACCACGGCGATGGGCTCGCCAAGATCAAGATTTGCCTTGTACTTCTGCAGCACGCGGTTTTGCATGGTGCTGGTATGGGCGGGTGCTACCAGGCCGTCATCGGTCATGAAGGTGTCGTAATCGTCGCGGGCAGGGTGGTCGGCCGGAAAGTTAAGGCTCGTGAACATGTGGTAGTCGTCGTCAAGTTCAGGCGATTCCTCTACCGCGAAGCCCATGCGCTGGTAAATGTCATTGATAATGGCAATTTCTTGGGTCAGCGGATGAAGGCTGCCCCGATGGGCTGGTAAGGCCTGCGGCCGCCGGGCTGGCGGCGTATTGGCAGCCCAGGGCGCCGTAATATCTATGGGTGCTAGTATTTCAGTACTAGCGGCGTCCTGTTCAATCTGTTCTGCGAGTTCCAGGCGGAGCTGGTTGAGCTCCTTGCCAAATGCGCCGCGCTGCTCTGGCGGCAGAGTTTTAAGCTGGCCAAACAAGCTTTTTAGGGCCGGGTCGCGCAGGATTGCACGCTTGTCTTCCAGACCAGCCTGCTTCTGCTTCAACTCACCGGCAATTCGGTCAATATCAGAGTGTTGGTAGCTCATTATTAGCAGATTATATCAGTTTAGGAGCATACTTTAACACCTTACGCAAAAAGTAAATATATGATGAAATATATTAACTCTTATCAGCTTAACCGCCCTAAATACTCCCATAAAAAGTAACGAACCACCGTACAATCATCCGTCTAACTGTACAAGGTTGAACCTTGTACAGTTAGACAAGTGCGGGAAATAGTGCAACTATTGTGGTATGGCTATTTTTAGTTTTGATGTGGTGTCGGATTATGACAAGGCTGAACTGAACAACGTATACGACCAGACGCAGCGTGAGCTGCAAAGCCGCTATGACTTCAAGGGAACACCGGCAGCGGTGGAATGGCTGGATGACAAAAAAGGCCTTAAGATAACCGGCAACGGTGATTGGCAAATAGACGCCATCTTGGACATCGTGCGCAAAAAGCTCGCCAGCCGCGGCCAGTCACAAAAGATATTAGACACGACCAAAGAGATCACCGAGAGCAACCTGAAGGCCACCCAGGAAATACCGTTCAAACAAGGCTTGGATCAGGAAAAAGCCAAGAAAGTCACCAGTCTAATCCGCGATAAATTCCCTAAAGGCAAGACGCAGATACAAGGCCAAGAGGTACGCGTAAGCAGCGGCAGCAAGGACGAGCTGCAAGCCGTCATGCAGATGCT
>JBATRZ010000022.1:0-48641 GCA_049292975.1 Saccharimonadales bacterium (SeqCode)
TGTACGAACAGTACAAAGATGTTCGTGATGTAGGCTTTAGTAGCAGTCGCGCTAAAGTCTCTAAAACCTGGAACACTAGAAAGTAAAACTACGAGTGGCGAAAGTATCGCACCAACGTAAAGCGTGACGATACGCATGACATAATAAACCAGCAAAATTGTGGCAAGGACTAAAAAGACCACCATGATGAGTAGAGCCACAATACCTTGTCCGCCAGCCTGACTAACTACGGCTTTTAAGGCATCCCAGACTGAAAGCGAGTTGAATGCCGATTCAATTGCGCCGATCATAGCGTTGCTGAGACTAATAATGAAGTCTATAGCGAATATTGAGACGTTCATGCCAAGGAAAGTTAAACCAAGCTTTGGAAGTAAGTGTTTAAACTCTAGTTCTTCAAAACCTAGAGATGCTGCACTCATAACGTGGAAACCAAGTAGTGCCACAACTAAAACAAATAAAGAGTTAGCAATACCTAGTACTGCTAACCACATTTTAAATACGCTCGGATTATCTGCCATGAGGGGAGTGCTGTGAGTAAAGTAATCTAGCGCACTGATAAATGGCTTGCCGGCAGTTTCTATAATTTTTTTGAATAAACCAACAATGGCTTTTAGCAAAACTTCTGTGAGTCCTGCGCCGTCATCGGCAGTATCTACAGGTGTGAGGCTTGGAATGTTTTCAAGGGTTGTTCCGCTACCGCTCTGGTAGGCGTTACTTAGAATTGCGCTGATCGTACCCGCTGCTATTACAATCACGAGTCCAATCATTGCGTTTTTGAGCACCTTTTTAGCATGCTCGAGTTTTTCAGGGCTACCCTTACTGGTCATGTAAGCGATACCGGCAGTCACTAGAAAGAATGCCGATACCACCCCAGCCAGACCAATAAGACTAACCATTATGGGGCGTAAATAATTCTGAATATCTACGTTGGCCGTGGCTAGGTTCGTTAGGAACGCTAGCGCTCCCATTTAGCTACCGAAAGCCTTTCCGGCTATCTCAGAAATGATGTTGCTCAGCACAAAGGCGCCGATCGTAATTGCTAAACCTATGCCAGAGTAAAGCAGTGTTCGCTTTGACTTGTCTAGGTTCTCCGGGTTACCGGAACTTGTTATATACCCAAACCCACCGACAACAAAAAAGCCGGTCGCGATGAGACCGGCTAATCCTGCTACTACTTGGATGACGTTTCGGATAAAGTTTTCTACTTGTCCGACGCCTCCCGCAGTCTGCGCAAAAGCTGTGTCGGTGAGAATGAGTGGCAACCCAATCATCACCGCTAAGGCGACAATCTGGATCGATTTGTTTTTACTCATTCAAACCTCCTTGTAAGCAAAACATACCACAAGTGTTTGACATATAGCAAATATATTATTTAATACATAAGCATTATGTACGAACTCCTGTAGTTAGACAACAGAGGTAATTGAGAGTATATTATAGATAAATGAGCACCGAACAAACCATAGCTAAAAACCTACGTGAACTCCGTAAATCTAAACATATGACACAAACCGAGGTTGCGCAGAAGGCGAAAATTAGTACTAATCACTACGCTAAGATTGAGCGAGGCGAGGTTATAGCTACGATAACTACACTGGAAAGAATTATAAAAAGTCTTGGAGCTAAATCGTCTGACGTTTTGCCGTTTTAAGACTTGTTATTAGATTCTAGTGCTTGCTCTATTTCTTCATCAGTCAGTACCCCGGAGTTGACTATATTAAATGCCTTATCCTGCATTTGCTCGAGAAGTTGAACTGCATAATCTCTGTCGGCGTTTTCGGGACTATGAATAGTGAGGTAATTTAAAACCTTCTGTATATCTACTTCGGTGAATTCATAGTTGCTCATATCTATCTGAATTATATCATCCATACTACACCTTTAGTTTAAGTAACTTGGTTACATATCTGACTTGAGTCTCGCAAACAGTACGCCTCATAAGTTCAAGACTTTCATTTTGTGAGAATATATTTAGACTACCTTCCCATAAGACAGCATTATCTATAATCGCAATCTTTCGGTGGCGCATATCATCGCACAAATAGACTCTCGCGCCTGCATCCTTCAGTATCCTGCAGGCAATCCAACTTTGTGACTCTAGATTCGACGTGTGGTGAGAAGGATGGCGGGTATATATCGTGATCTTTATACCTTGATTAACTTTTCTTGTGATTAGTTTCGCAAACTGTAGAGCACGTCGTTCGGTGAGATAGGGGCTTTCAACGATTACCGAACTGTGTGCGCTATTTATATCGCTAGCAAATGCATCATAGAATCGTTGTTCATCGAAAAGAATGCTGTCATGGGAGTCAGGCAGAGTTTTATAACGTCTAGATGTAAGTGGCCACTTCATTTTGAATACCTCTCGGGGCTATAACCAACGCCATCTTTATCTATCTCTATACCAAGCTCCTCTAGCTTGCTATCAAGTGCTACAATACTATCGTATAAAGTGTTCCTCCCTGGTTGCATATGGCTCACCAAGAAAAAAGACTATCTTTGGATAGTCTTTTTTCTTGGCTGAAACGAGGGAGTCGAACGGGAGTGCCGGGGGCACTCCCCGAACCCCGCCCGTGATATGCCAGCGGCATGTCTAAGGGTGGCCGTAGCAAAGCTAATTTTTGCTTTGCCCGGACAGGCGATTCCCCTCGGGATCACCAATTTTAGTAAATTAAGCGGAGTTCGCTAATTCTAAGAAATTTAGCATTAATTTCTTAGAATTATAGGCAGATGCCGAGCCGAATAATCGGCCCGGCCAGAAGCTATAACGGCTTGGCTAGTAATTTTCTAGCCAAACGGCTTTTGTCCATGAACCCGAGAATATTTTTTCTCGGCGTGAGGGAGTATATTCTCCGTGGGTCACCAAGTTTAGTAAAAACAGAGGAAAAAATATGGTTTTTGGTGTTTAAAAACAAACCATAAGCGTATACACTGGGTGTAAATATGAATCCCGTTAGACCCCAAAAGACATCTTATTGTTTTTGCACGGCTGAAAAGCTCGGGCGCGTCCAGTTCTCTGTTAATGCTCATGGGTTTCAGCGGAGTCTAACTGGATGAACATGATGACGCACAGGGTGCCGGTTGTGCCGCTGGAACGGTATAAGCGTACGAAGATAATTGCTACGGTTGGTCCGGCTACAGACAGCTACGAAGCAGTCCTGGAGATGATAAAGGCTGGTGCTAACGGCCTGCGTCTGAACTTTAGCCACGGCACGCACGAGGAACACGCAAGGCATATCAAGTGGATACGCAGGGCCAGCAAGGAATACGGCAAGCCGGTGGCTATTATCCAGGACCTGCAGGGGCCCAAGATCCGCCTGGGCGACTTTGAAGGCATCATTAACGTGCTTGAAGGCCAATCCATCCGTTTGAGCTACAAAGCAGATTATGAAGAAACAGGCATTATACCCATCCAGTATGACCTGAGCAAAAAGGTCAAGCGGGGTGAGCGCCTGTATATGTATGACGGCAAAGTCCGCACCACGGTTACCAGTATCAAGGACGGCATCCTTAGCGTCCGTATCGAGAACGACGGCATCCTAATCAAGCGCAAAGGAATTAATTTGCCAGACACCGATTTTGGCGGCGATGTCATAACCCGCAAAGACCGCGAAGACCTGGCCTTTGGCTCGACCCAGGATATTGACTATGTGGCCCAGAGCTTTGTACAGACGGCCGATGATATCAAGGCTCTGCGCCGGATTATGAAGAACCTTAATATGTCCAGGGCGCGCATTATCGTCAAGTTTGAGACCCGCTCGGCTGTTAGCCACATGGAAGAGATAGTCCAAGAGACAGACAGTATTATGATAGCCCGCGGCGACCTATCGGTTGAGACACCTACCGAGAGCGTGCCGATTATCCAGCGCCAGCTGATCGGCCTGGGCATCAAGTACGCCAAGCCAACCATTGTAGCGACGCAGATGCTGTTCAGTATGACCGAAGCGCCCGAACCTACCCGGGCTGAAGTGTCCGATATTGCCACAGCTGTGCTGGTAGGGGCAGACTGCGTAATGCTATCTGACGAAACAGCCAGCGGCCGGTATCCTATCAAGGCGGTCGAAGTCATGAAGCGCGTCATCTTGTATACCGAGCAGAATGCTCCCCTTAAAGCTGTGTTCGTGAACGAAAGCGCAGTGGCGGCAAAATCACGGCAAGAGGCAATCTCGGCGGCTGTAATCGGCCTGGCCAAGACCATCCGCGCTAATGCAGTCGTAGCCGAGACCAAATCCGGCGCAACCGCCTTGCAGATCGCGGCCCAGCGCTCAGAGCTGCCGCTAATCGCTGTGACAAGCGATGACCGGGTGGCGCAGCAACTGGCCATTGTCTATAGCTGCAAGTCATATGTCCGGCCGGATGACAAACTGGCGGCTACCAAGCTGACCAACTGGCTGCGCAGCCACAAGGTATTGAGCACCGGTAACATTATTGTCAGTTGCTCGGGCCAGTATCCTGGCGTTGTGGGTACGACGGATACCATCAAAGTAAGAGTGTTGGAATAGTGCGCAGACAATTTTTGGAGCGGTAATCCGTCCTAAACCGAGGACATTCTTCCATCGTATGTACAATACGCTTCCAGAATGGAAGCCTCGCCTTAGGACGGATTACCCTTGGCCAAAAATCACTGCTTAACATTGGTATAAAGCTTGTGGTTTTTGATTTTTCTCTGTAGATTTAATATAAATAGCTAATAGTTTAGGTGGGATTTAATGGCATTTTATAAGAAGACCGTGCGCGATATCGACCTTAACGGCAAGCGTGTCCTGATGCGGGTTGATTACAACGTGCCGCTGGAAGACGGCAAGGTAGGCAGCGATTACCGCTTAAACATGAATATTCCCACCATTGAATACCTGCTGGGCCAGGGCTGTTCTATCGTAATCTTGTCGCACTTAGGCCGGCCGGAAGGCAAGCCAGACCCGAAGTATTCGCTGGCTCCGGTGGCGGCGCGCCTGGGCGAGCTTTTGGAGCGCGAAGTACAATTTGCCGATGATTGTATAGGTTCTGCGGCAACCGGAATGGTTAATGCGCTGAAGCCGGGTGATATCCTGGTATTGGAAAACGTGCGCTTCCATCCTGAAGAAGAGGCCAATGACGAGGCTTTTGCTCGTAAGCTGGCCGCCCATGGCGAGGTGTTCGTGCAGGATGCCTTTGGCGTGGTGCACCACGGTGCTGTCTCGGTATCCGAAATCCCAAAGCATCTGCCCAGTGTTGCCGGCCTGCTGCTGGAGCGCGAAGTAGATACGATAACTAATGTCATGGAGGCACCCCAGCGTCCGCTGATGGCTATCATCGGCGGCGCCAAGATTTTTGACAAGATCAAGGTGCTGGACCGGTTTATCGATATTGCTGACTTTATCGCAATCGGCGGTGCTATGGCCAATACCTTCTTGCTGGCGCTAGGCATCGAGACGGGCAAGAGCCTGGCCGAACCGGATGACGTGCCTATTGCCAGGGAAATCATCGAAAAAGCCAAAGAAAAGGCCGCCAAGCAACCCTTTGTGTTATACCTGCCGCAGGACGGCGTGGTAGCGGCTGATCTTGATGATCCAAGCAGCACGCGCATTGTGGATTGGGATGCGCACGTTATTGCCGATATCGAGGCCTATCCCCGCCGTCCTGAAAAACGGGCCAGCCTGGTGGCGGCTGACGAGCTTATTCTGGATATCGGGCCTTTTAGCGGGTCGTTTATCGCCGGCGGCATACAGCTGGCCAACACCGTGGTCTGGAATGGCACCATGGGCGTGACCGAGACGCCTGGACGCAACAATGATCCGGTAGGTCCTTTCTCGCACGGCACCGAGCTGGTGGTAGAGGTCCTGCTGGGCCATTTTGGCCACAAGCCATTTACGGTGGTGGGCGGCGGCGACACGGTGTCTTATGTAGAGGGCAGGGGCCTTAACAAAGCCTTCAACCATGTCTCAACAGGCGGCGGCGCCAGCCTAGAGCTAATGGAAGGCAAAAAACTGCCGGGCGTGGAAGCTTTGATGGATAAGGAGTAGTTACCATTTGGCAATTTACATTTCAAAGTAATTTATCAATTAACATCTGGCAAAAGCTAAGCCGCAATATGAATTTAAAAATGTTAAATTAATGTAAATTGAAAAATGTAAAATGTGAATTTAAAGTGATAAACTAAGCATAAACAATATGACAAGAAGAAAGCTCATCGTCGGCAACTGGAAGATGCATATAAGCGCTATCGCTTATGAGCGGGGATATTCCCCGCTCATCGCGCGGGGCGCGGGCAAAGCCCGACGCTCCGGCTGCTCACCCCTGCTCGTGACGGGAGGTAATTGTGCGTAGAAAGCTCATCGTCGGCAACTGGAAGATGCATCTTAATACGATGCAGGCCAGTATTCTGGTTCACCGCTTGCAGGAACGCGTCCGTATTTACCGTGATGTTGAGGTTGTGCTGGCGCCCAGCATGCTGGTGCTGCAGCCGCTGAGCCTGCAGATAGACCGCCGCAAGTTCCGCCTGGCTGCCCAGAACGCCTACCACAAAGACGCTGGTGCCTACACCGGCGAAGTTAGCTTTACGATGCTGCGCGATCTTGCCCACTATGTCATCATCGGCCATTCGGAGCGCCGCATCTACTTCGGCGAGACCCTGCCCGATGTACGCGAAAAAGTTACCGCCTGCGTCCGTAACGGCATTACCCCTATTTTGTGCGTGGGCGAAACCAAGCAAGAGCGCCTGGCTAAATATTCCAAGCGTGTCGTGCATGACCAAGTTGTGACTGCCCTGCGTAACCTTACCGCTGACGAGGTCGCGAACATCGTTATAGCTTACGAGCCAGTCTGGGCCATTAGTACCTTTGGCGGCGAGTTGGCAACGCCCGGGCAAGCCAAAGAAATGATGGATTACGTGCGTTTGCAAGTGGCGGAGCTGTACGGCAAAAAGACCGCCGGCAAAGTACGCGTGCTGTACGGCGGCAGCGTAGACGACCAGATTGCCCGCGGTTACTTGGAGCTTGAAGGTTGCGACGGTGCCCTGGTTGGCGGCGCCAGCATCAATTACCATAAGTTTTCATCTGTCATAGATACCGCCTACCGTCTGAACCGAGAACAAGGGAACAGCTGATGGCCAAGATTACCGTAGAAGACGACGACAAGGTGATGGATGTCGCCAAGCCCGGCAAAGGCAAGATAGTGGGCACAAGCCGTCCGGTTATAGCGCCGATTACATCGGATCAGCCCAATAAGACCGCCGTGCCGTCAGCCGCAGACGAGACTTCTGAAGCTGCCGCGGCTGCGCCGTCTGTCGCTAAGAAAGTTATCCAGCCCATTACGGCACCAGAAAAAGATCCTGCCGCAGAAGACAAGCCCGGGGAAGCTGCGGAAGCGCCGGCAGCGGATGCGCCCGGCGCTGAGGACAATGAGGCCGCCCCTGCCGGCAGATCGGAAGCCGCCGAGGTGAACGCCCTGGCCGACCAGATGAAATCCAAGAAAGAAGAGGCTGCCAAAGCCGAAGAACGGGCCAAGCAAGATGCCGCCCTGCAGGAACTAGTAGACAGCAAGAAATACTTCGTACCGGTAGGTAAAGCCCACGCCAAATCAAGCCGCAGCGCTCTGTGGCTAGTGCCGCTGCTGATTGTGGCTGCCCTTGCCGCCGCCTACATATTGATTGATGCCGGATTG
Source organism: Saccharimonadales bacterium (SeqCode) (assembly GCA_049292975.1). GTDB lineage: Bacteria > Patescibacteriota > Saccharimonadia > Saccharimonadales > JACDBH01 > JBGSWE01. Next base: position 7,642 of record JBATRZ010000022.1, read on the forward strand.
GTGGATGTAAATATTACCCTGCCGTTCGAACTCATCAAGTAATCACTTTGATACAATTATTAGATGTCCGGTAATCAGAATGTTCATGTCCAAGCCTGCTACGTAGGCAGAAAATATATCCTGGCGATGCAACGCATCTGCTTTTGCGACAAGCAGTATAAAGATATACTTCGCGAAGCAAAACAGGTGCGTGGCGCGCCAGGGATAATTTATGACCGGAGCGAGGTTTGGTCATGAGCATTCATGATCCGTGGGCTGACGAGGAGCAGACGGCCGCTGCCGAGCGCTTGCTGGTTGGCTTGAATCCCGAACAGCAGCGGGCTGTCACCACAACGGAAGGCCCTTTACTTATCCAGGCCGGAGCCGGTTCTGGTAAGACCAAGACGCTTACGCACCGTATCGCCTACTTGATTGCGACAGGCAAAGCTACGCCTTTCAATATCCTGGCTGTGACCTTCACTAACAAGGCAGCCAAAGAAATGCGCGAGCGCATTTGGAATCTTATGAGATCTATGGATGATCCGAGGGGATTGCATGGCGATGAAGTGCTGCGCCCGCACGACGAGCAGCACAGCAAGGCGTATATGGAATACGATGCGCGAGCAGCACAGTCTGCGGGTCAGCGCTTCGCGTCAAGCCAGTCCGGCATCACCGGCTTGGCCGGTGGGCAGGGGCTGGCGGTGCAAGTGCCTCGCGGCTTCATGCCGTTTATGGGCACCTTCCATAGCATCTGCGTGCGCCTGCTGCGCCAGGACGGCGAACATATCGGCGTACCTAAAAATTTTGTTATCTTTGATGAGTCCGATCGCCTCAGCGCCGTCAAGCAATCCATGAAGCAGCTGCGGCTTGACGACAAGTCCTTCACGCCGCGCGCCATCGCCGGCCTTATCAGCAGCGCCAAGAATGACATGGTCGGCCCTGACGAGTACGCCAATCTGTCCGAAGGCCCCATCCAGCAAGCCGCTGCCAAGGTGTATCCCTTGTACGAGGCCACCTTGCGCCAAGCCGGCGCACTGGATTTTGACGACCTTATCCAAAAGGCGGTGCATATGCTGGAAAAAGCGCCTGAATTACGCGCCAAGTGGCAGCATCAATTCAGGTACGTGATGATAGATGAGTACCAGGATACCAATGCGGCCCAGTACAAGCTGGTTAAGCTGCTTACAAACGATCAAAAAAATATCGCCGTGGTGGGCGACGACTGGCAGTGTTTTCCGGGGGACACGCTTGTAGAGACAGTGACTGGCTCCAGGAAAATAGAAAACATTAAAACGGGCGACACCGTAAAAGCGGCGAGCGGCTATGGTAAAAGCAGCTTTTTTAAGGTGTTAGCGAACCGCAGCTTTGACTTTAGCGGCGAGCTTGTGACTATTACGACTGCATCCGGAAAAGTGCTGAGGGCAACGCCAAATCATATTATGTTTGCAGCCCTGCGCGAAACAGAAGGTTACTTTGTTTATCTCATGTACTCCCGTGATAAAGGCTATCGTATCGGCATAGCCAAGGGTGCACGCAACAGCGGCAAAAAGTTAGACATTGGCCTGAGAGTGCGCGCCAATCAAGAACGGGCAGACCGCATGTGGGTACTGCGTATATGCCGCACCCGCAAAGAAGCGCAGTTCGAGGAATCCTACCTGGCCTATAAATACGGTATCCCGATGTTAGTTTTTCGTGCTTATAACAACCGTGCAATGGCAATCGATCAAGACCAGCTTGATAAACTTTACGAAGTTATTGATACCCGCAAACGTGCCGAACAGCTTATGGCAGATGAAAACATTTTATTTGATTATCCGCACTTCTTACCGCAGGCAACGGTTCGAAATGGGATGAAGCGCCTTAATGTCAATGTGGTGCTATTCGGCGACAAGCGGGTATCGGCGCAAAGCGGATGGTCGGCCAGCCGTGTGGGTGCCAACACATCTGATGCAAAAGATCTGCAGCCGCTTCTGAACCTTGGTATGACTGCAAGGCCGGGGCGGGCGGGCACATACCGTACAGAGGCTCATATGTTGGACTTTGCCAAAATCGAACAAATAGTTGAGCGGCTGCAGCTACAGGGCCAGGAACTATCAAATATTAATAGGTATGCTTATTTAACAAAAAATAAATTTTCATTTCTGCCGGCTGGCAATCTGCATCCCGCAATGGCAGTGGCTGTCCAATCGGCTGAAGGTATTGCCGAGGACAGAATTGTGACTGTTGAGACAAGCCAATACAGAGGAAAAGTGTACGATCTGGATATTGAATATGTGCACAATTATCTTGCAAATGGGGTAGCAGTTCATAATTCGATTTACAGTTGGCGCGGCGCCGATTTTAGGAACATCCTGAACTTTGAACGCGATTATCCAAATACGACTATCATCAAGCTGGAGCAGAATTACCGCAGTACCAAGGCGATACTGGACGCCGCCCACAGCGTGATAACCAAGAACGAAGAACGCTCAGACAAAAAACTCTGGACCGATGCCGCCGGCGGCTTACCGGTGCAGCAGCTGCAGGCAGCAAACCAATCGGCCGAGGCCGAAATGGTTATCCGCCGTATCAAGGTTATGCATGATGCCGGCCGCCGCCGCTTAAGCGATTTTGCCGTGCTGTACCGCACTAACGCCCAAAGCCGCAGCATCGAAGAAGCCTTTGTGCGCTGGGGTATTAATTACCGCGTGGTGGGCGGCGTGCGCTTTTATGACCGCAAAGAAATCAAGGATATCGTGGCGTACCTGCGCCTTATCTTCCAGCCCGAAGATTCTGTCAGTTTTGAGCGCATTGCCAACGTGCCCGCGCGCGGCATCGGTGAAAAATCCCTGCAAGCCTTCCAGGCCTGGGCCCGGTCTGCGGGCGGTATCATGGCCGGCTTGCAATCTGTCACGGAGTGCCCGGGCCTGACGCCCAAGGCGCGCGCCGGCTTTGTAGAGCTATGCGACCTGATAACCAGTTACCGCAATATCATGGACGACACGTCTGTATCCGGCCTGATAGACGGCCTGCTGCGCCGGTTAGACTACAAAGCCTACATAGATGACGGTACCCTGCAGGGCGAGTCCCGCCAGGAGAACGTGCGCGAGCTGATATCGGTTGCCAAAGGTTATGAAGAGTTTGGTCTGGACGGCTTTTTGGAGCATGTCGGGCTTATCAGCGACCTGGATACCAATGACTCTAACCACAATGCCGTCACGCTAATGACGCTGCACAGCGCCAAGGGCCTGGAATTCCCGGTGGTGTTTATGGTGGGCCTGGAAGAAACCGTCCTGCCGCACTCACGGGCGCTGTATAGCCAGCGCGAAATGGAAGAAGAACGGCGGCTGATGTATGTCGGCATGACCCGCGCCAAAGAAGAGCTGTACCTGTTATACGCAACGTCCCGGGCGCTGTACGGCGGCGTACAGTACAATCCGCCATCGCGTTTTCTGGCCGAAGTAGGCGCAGCTACGCAATCAGGCCCGTTTGCTGGCCCGGCGGTACTGCCGGACGCAGCTGCCTACTCAGAGGAGCCGCGCTACGTCGTGGAGCTGCACGAAGGTGACCGCGTGCGCCACCAGATCTTTGGCGAGGGCAGGGTGCTGGAAGCCGAGGGCGATAACGTCGCCGTAGACTTCCCCGGCAAGGGCATCAAAAAACTCAACACGACCTTCGCGCCGTTAGAGAAACTATGATAAATGGATTGCAGAAGATCGGTACCATAGTGTTCTGGGCGGCTTGGCCGTTCTGGTTCGTTTATTTCAAGGTAAACCACCGGCGCAGCAGGGTGCTGGTAATTGCGGATGGTAAGGTGCTGCTGCTCAAAGGCTGGCTTAGCAGCGGCAAATGGGGGCTGCCGGGCGGCGGTGCGGCAAGGGCCGAAACGCCTGCGGCCGCGGCCGTGCGCGAACTGCATGAGGAAGCAGGCATCTTGGCTGCCGGACCGGCACTTTGTCCGCTTGGCCGCCGCCGCCACTCCCAGGCAGGACTGGGATACACCGCCAGTTATTTTCTGCTGGAACTGCAAGCGGTTCCGGCCTTGCACTTGCGCTGGTACGAGATCGCCAGCGCCGCTTGGGTTCCGCTTGGCGAGACAAAACAGCTCCAGCTGGGCCAGGACGTGCAGTATGCACTCAAAAAATATCGGCTGCTAACCCAACCAACCCTGCTTTAGACGGGCGCTTTTTAAGCGGTGATAAGTGATATAATAGAACGGCCTTTGATGTTTTTTGAAGTATAAAGAAAGCGTGGCTTAAGCGTGCATTATAAGCTCAAAAGTTACCGCCTGCGCCTGCGGCGTTTTGCCAGGCATTCCGAGAAGCGCTACCGCGACCATCCGCGCCTGTTGCCGGTGCTGGCGGGCGTATCCATATTATTTATCCTGTCTATCCTGGCCTTTACGCTGCGTGACCACACCGATTCCTTGGCTTCCAGCCGTTTGGACGACGTAAACATCGTCATCCTGCACGCCGATGACCTAACCCGAGCCCTGCCTACCCGCGAAGAAACAGTGGGCGAATTGCTTGAGAATGCAAAAGTTACTATCAACGACGGCGATGTTGTCGAGCCCGCCCTGGACACGCCGATAGAAGAAGACGATTTCCGTATCAATGTTTACCGTGCCGCGCCCGTGCTGATAGACGATGATGGTTCACGGACCATGGCCTACAGTGCCGCCCAGACGCCGCGCAGCGTTGCAGACCAGGCCGGCCTATCCGTCCATCCTGAGGATATTGTCGAGGCGGGTCCCAGCACCGATTTCCTGCGTGACGGCATCGGCAGCAAGGTAACAATCAAACGCTCTACACCGATGGTGCTTAACCTTTACGGAGCCAGCCTGCCTATCCGCACCCAGGCTACGACAGTGGGCGAGCTGCTGGACGAGAAGGGCGTGGTGCTGCAGCCCGACGACAGTCTGCAGCCATCGGCCGCTACGCCGCTAACCGATAATATCCAGGTATTCGTGACCCGTTCCGGCGTACAGGTTATAAGCAGCGAGGAATCTATTCCCATGCCCGTCACGACGGTAGAGGATAATACGCTATCGTACGGCACCGTCGCCGTGCGCCAGCGCGGCAGCGAGGGCAAGAAATCCGTAACCTACCAGCTGGAGCTGCGCAACGGCATTGAGGTTGCGCGTACTAAAATACAAGAAGTTGTTACCACGGCACCGGTCACGCAGATTGTCGCCCGCGGCACCAGCGGCAAGTTTGAGAACTTTAACGCCGATGGTATTCCGGCCCGTGTCTTTTGCGGCAGCCCCAAGCAAGGCAACTGGAAGAATATCAATGTCAGCAACGCGGCCTTGGGCCGGGCCATGGCCGAAGCCAAAGGCTGGACCGGCGCGCAGTTTAACGCCCTGCTGGAGCTGTTCGCGTGCGAATCCAGCTGGAATGAACACGCCGGCAATCCCAACTCGGGCGCCTACGGCATCCCGCAGTCTTTGCCGGCCAGCAAGATGGCCGACCCGGCGGCCTGCGGCGGGGCAGGCTACCTGACCGATCCGCAGATCCAGATATCATGGGGCCTGTGTTACATCCAGCGCCGCTTTGGCACACCATCGGCCGCATTGGACTATCATTACCGCAACAACTTCTACTAGGTTAGGAAAACCATTCGCAGCCCCAGCCTGACTGGCATCAGGTGGGGGCCCTCTGGATAGGTTTTCTCAACGTGCCGGGAAATGTGCTCCATTTCTCGGACTGCTCTTTCCAAAAGAGCGGAAGTAAAAGAACCAGAAATAAATTCTGAGCCCTTTTACGCTGTTATTGGTAGAATAAGTAAAGATGGAGACTAAGAAGAGTTTGGGGCAGCATTGGCTGCATGATGATGCCGCGCTTGAGGCTATGGTATCGGCGGCCGGTGTTCAGGCTGGCGACACGGTGCTGGAGATTGGCCCGGGCCTGGGCACGCTTACCGCCAAATTGCTGGCGGCCGGTGCCCGTGTGCACTGTGTTGAGTTTGATGAGCCACTGATTCCTGGCTTGCAGAAGAAGTTTGGCAACGATCCTGGCTTTTCTATAGAGCAGAATGATATTTTGCGATTTGATTTCACCCGTTTGCCTGCCGGCTATAAAGTTGTGGCCAACATTCCGTATTATCTGACCAGCAACCTGCTGCGCCTGATGTGTGAATCGCCAAATCCGTTCAGCCGGTCGGCCTTGCTCATGCAGAAGGAAGTTGCCGAGCGGGTAGTAGCCAGCCCCGGCAGTATGAGTATTCTGAGCGTAAGCGTGCAATTTTATTGCGAGGTTTCACTGGGAGAAATCGTGCCGGCCGCCCTGTTCACGCCGCCCCCCAAAGTTGATTCGCAAATCCTTAAACTTACGCACCGCACCAAGCCATTATACGAAGATACAGACACTGCCTTGTTTTTCCGTCTCGTCAAGGCGGGGTTTTCAGAAAAGCGCAAGATGCTGCGCAGCAGTTTGAGCGGCGGACTCGGTATTTCCAAGCTGGCGGCCGGCAGCTTATGCCAGCAGGCTGGTATCGACCCAAGTTTGCGTGCCCAGGCCCTGAGCCTCGAGGACTGGCACCGGCTTTATCTGGCGGCCTGAAAACACTTGCAAAAATTATTTTGCGGTGTATAACGGTATGTATAGGTTAGTTTTCTAAAGGAAAAACAATATGACATACGAACAGGAGGCAGCTTCGGCTGTCGATTATAACAGTGTCCTGCAGGTGTTCCCTGGCGATCTGCCGCTGTTGGTGCAGCAGCGGCTGGAGGCCGCAGTCAGGCTTCAAGGCGATACGGTCAGGCCCGAAGAGGCCCTGCAGGTCGTACTGATTGGTATGGTTGGCGAACTCGCAGCCCGTGACGAACAACCCCAACAACTGGTTGCATAAGCATAATGTTTATGTTATAATGGAATTATCCTCTTGATTGAGGTGTCTTACTCGTTGAGTAAGCCAAATGGTTTACAAAAATGTCATTTCATTTTTGCCAATCGGCCAAACCAAGCAGCATGTCTGCAGTTTGGGCGATTGATAGGAGGAAGCTTTCCGGGGTTTCCAGTGGTACCGGGCAAACTTGTTTTGCCGGTAGCACAGAAACCGCGGAATCACATTCCGACTACGCGGGGCTGAATTGCTCGACATTTGGAATTTACAAGTTGGTGTAAGCCAGGCCGGTCGTCTGAACGTTATCCGGACAAACCAAATAGATGCAGAATCTCTGAAATCTATCGCTAAGCAAGTAGCTGACGCTTTCGCGCCGAAGCTTGCTATGCAAGCTGCCTAATTATTTAGCCAGCGGCTGATAGTCCGACATCAGATAGGACAACCCAGTCTCATATACTTCTGATCGCTCATTTACTGTGATCCATAGTATTTGCTAAGACTTCAGGATTGCAGCGCGTATCGTTTTTGTTTATCTCTATCGGTACGAGCTTAAGAAACAAAGCAGATAAACTATGCCTGTAGAAAGCCAGCAAGTAACCGAATGGACGCGGCTTCAACGCCGCCAGCTCCACCACGTCACAAGACTAAGAACAACCCGCTGTATTTGAGCAAGGGGTCCCCGTGAAACCTGTTTCATGGGGCAAGGACAAGTAGCTCAAATTCTAGCGGGTTGTTCTATAGCTTGCTCCTTTGCCCCGCAAAGCAGGCTTTGCGGGGACCCCATAATTACAAACCCGCCAGATGTCTTCACAAGCTGTGGATAATCTGCTAAGCTGGTGAAAAGTTCTATCTTAGGAAGGAAATCTCGCTATGGCAGAAGCCGCAATACCTACCATTGAACGTACGGCGGAACGCGATCTGCGTTTGATCGATGCCGCCGCCGTGCTGGCCATTGTAGATGCGTTTGTCGGGTCTACGGCTGGCCGTGACCTGGTTAGCAGCCAAGAAGCTGCCGATTTTGGCCTAGATGTACGGCTTGCCCTAGAGCCAGTCGAAGCTTAAATCCTGGCTATAATCCTGTGAAATCCGGCTTAAAAAACGCCGGATTTTTTTATGTGATTTTTATTACAGTACGCGCCCATTCACAACAGTACGATGAGTGTTGGAGGCCGCTATGGACGAGGACGAGGATATAAGGCGCGATGTTGAATCACCGGTAGATGCCGACGATCACATGCAGCCAGGTCATGATATATTTGGTTCTGAAGATGATATGGATGATAATTTCGGGCGGGAGCTGCCGGATGTCGGTCTGCCTAGCGGAACGCACCCGCGGGATGATACGGATTTTGACTCGACAGAGCAATACCAGGAGCGCCCTGACAGCGCCCTAGCGGATGATGATTATGTAGAGGAGAAGCTTCATGATGAAGAAGAGGAACAAGATTATATTTAGCTCGCATCTGGCAGGCCGCGGCACCTATGAGCCGCCAGTGCGCAAGCTCTAATCTGGCTTTTAGCGTACAATACGCTAACAATGACAGAAGAAGAACCAAAGTTACCGTGTGACGGTAAGCTGGCCTTTGATACCCGGGCACAAGCCCAGGCTGCGGCCACTACGGCAGCTTACCAGCGCGGCGCCCGGGTGGCGCCGTACAAGTGTACGCAGTGCAGCTTATGGCATCTGGCCAGCAAATACGATGACTAGCGGCGTCTCTTGTACCAGATTACGGCTGCGGCAACGATGAGCACTGCGGCCAATACCGAAACGATGGGCGCCATGTTAGACGAAGCCCGCGGCGCTTTGTTGGCCTGTTCGATTTCTGCAGCGGTGGGTTGCCGTACGATCTGGGCATAATAGTGCGGGCTGGCTGCAAGTTTGGTTTGAGTGTTGTTTATGGTTGCCGTGCCTCCTTGCTGCCGATTATGCCCCGGCACGGGCATTTGCGTCAAGCGGGGTTGCGGGCCAGGTCAATGACTGGCATATCTTAGCCTCATTTTGTACCTTTTCTTAAGAAACGAGGCTAACAATGCCGGTATTTTTTGTTGCAGGTTAGGAAACAGGTATAAAATGAGGCTATGCCACTAAAGAAACTCACCCCGCTTACCCCGATAAAGCTGCCGCTGAAGAAATCTGTCCCTCAGATAGACCAGGCGGTTCTGGGCCGGGCGCTGGCCTACATAGATGACTATTGGCAAAAACTGGCCCGCCACTACAACGAAGACAACGGCACGCTTGTCGGCTTGCCGTATCCTTACGTAGTGCCGGCGGCCGATCCGGCGGCTGTTTTCCGTTTTGAGGAGCAGTATTACTGGGATAGTTATTTTACCGCTCTGGGCCTGCACGATACCAGGCACCAGGTGCTCATAGAGGGCATGCTGGAAAATTTGCTGTTCCTGTTCCGCCGCTTCGGCATTATTCCTAATGCCAGCCGCATGTATTTTACCGGCCGTTCGCAGCCCCCCGTTCTGACCAGCTTCATTTTCCATGTCTACGATACATACAACAAGGATGAGGAGTGGCTGCGCACCAAGATGGCTGTGGCCCGCGAAGAGTACGCCCTGGTCTGGATGAACCAGACGCATCCGTTGTGGCATAACGTGCATAAGGGGCTGAGCCGTTACTACGATATCAATGTCCTGCACGACCTGGCCGAGGCTGAGAGCGGCTGGGATATGACGCCGCGTTTTGAACGCAAATGCCTGGATTTCTTGCCGGTAGACCTAAACGCGCTGCTGTACAAATATGAGACGGATTTTGAACGGGCAGACGAAATCCTGGGCAACAAGGAAGCTGCCGCCGGATGGAAGAAGGCGGCCTCCAATCGCCGTGATGTCGTGAACGAACTGATGTGGGGCAAGCTGCGCGGCTTTTATTTTGATTACAACTACCAGCGCAAGGTCTTGGGCGACATATGGTCGCTGGCCGGCTTTTATCCGATGTGGGCCGGTATGGTCACGCGCGAGCAAGCGGCGCGCATGGTAGAGAATCTGGTGCGTTTTGAAAAAAAAGGCGGCCTGGCCACCACGGCCCGCCCGCTGATAGATACCAGTGCGATGTTTGGTTCGCTGAAGGCGCAGTGGGCTTATCCTAACGGCTGGGCGCCGCTGCAGTATTTTGTTATCGAAGGCCTCAAGCGCTATGGTTACGAAGCGGAGGCCAAGCGTATCGCCACTGCCTGGGTCAAATGCAACCTGGATTGGTTTGATAAACACGGCGTGTTTTTAGAGAAGTACAACGTGGTGAATCCCAAGAAGCATCCGGTAGAGGGCGTGTACCCTAGCCAAGCCGGCTTTGGCTGGACCAATGCGATATTTTTGAAGTTCGTCGAGGACTTCGGATTGCTCGAAAGCTAAAAGCATATCTAGCTTCACTTCTTCAAATAAAAACCAAATTCTCTCTAACTTCTTGAAACCAAGAAGCAAGTTGCTACTTTTCTGTAACGACAGAAAAGTAGCCAAAAGAGCTCGCGCCCACTCAAGTACACGATTGAAATGGCAGGGTATAATTCCGCGCAGCAAGAACGACCACAAGGGTTCGCTCCAAATTCCCTAGAATATTTGGGTAGGGAATTTGGAGTTGGCTTGCTGCTTGATTCGAAATTATACCCTGCCATTTCATCGGTCTTGAGCGGAATGCGCACAAAAGCAGAAGCCGCCGATCCTATCGGCGGCGCTGTTGTATACTTGGCTCATGAAACCAGAAGAAGCAGAACGAATAATAAATGATTATGGTGGAGCAGCGGCAAGTTTACCAGATGGTGATGCTGTTTTGCCGCTGACAGCTCTACCGTATTCAAAAATTCGCATTAGGTATGCTTTTTATATGTATATTGAAGAACTAATCAAAATGGGTGTACTTGAGGACGAGCATTTAACTGCAATGGTTCAAACGTACGCTCTTTTGAATTCTAGATTTCAAAAGGATGCAGAAAAAATAAACAAACTTCATAAGCAGTACGCAAAAAATGAGCAGGCCAGGAAGCAACTAGATGAATATGGTGGTCTTTTGGTAGGGTTACCTTCCATCGAAGAAATGGAGGAACTCACATCATATGCAGAAGAGTGTCATAAAGTAGACTTTAGTTAAAAAATCCCAAATCGTCTCCCGGCGATTTGTCCATGGTCTTAGGGCCGGCATTCCAAACTCGCCCTGATTCGGGCGGTGTGAATAAACACAATTATTGCTGGGCACGTGTCTAAGCCCTTCTTCTGCTTATAAAAATAGAAAGAAGAAGGGTGAGTTGTGTCCAAGCATTGTGTTTTTCATCACCAGGCCGAGTCAAGGCGGGTTTGGGCCGGTCAGTTTTTTGGCTTCTTTTTTGCTGATCCAAAAAAGAAGTGATTTGGTTCTTTATCTAAAGAACAGAGATAAAGTGCTAAACTAGAGTAATGTCCAACTGCTATATCACCACTTCAATCCCCTATATAAACGGCGAGCCGCATGTCGGCCACGCCATGGAATTCGTCATTGCCGATGTCCTGGCGCGCTACTCGCGCGCCCAGGGCACGCCCACCTTGTACTCGACCGGTACCGACGAACACGGCAGCAAGATTGCCGAAAAAGCCGCCGAGCTTAAGCTAAGCCCCAAAGAACTGGCCGATAAGAACGCCGGTAAATTCCGCGAAATGCTGGAACTGCTCAATATCAGCAATGACCGTTTCATCCGCACCACGGACAAGGGCCATGAACAACGCGCCGCCATCATCTGGAAGAATCTGAAAGAAGACATCTACAAAGGCAAGTATACCGGCTGGTATTGCACGGGCTGCGAGGAATTCGTGACCGAAACCACCGCCAAAGAAAACGGTAGCCAGTGCCCCGCGCACAAGAAACCCTATGACAAGATCGAGGAAGAGAATTATTTCTTCAAACTCAGCAAGTACGCGCCCAAGCTTCGGGAAGCTATAGAGACCGATGATTTCCGCGTAATTCCGGCCACCCGCAAGAACGAGATTTTAGGAGTTTTCAACGAGGGTCTGAGTGATGTCAGCATCTCACGACCTAAGGACAAGATATCCTGGGGCATACCGGTGCCGGGCGACACTTCACAGGTTATGTACGTGTGGTTCGAAGCCCTCATGAACTACATCACCGTCCTGGGTTATCCGGAGCACGAGGACTTTAAAAAATTCTGGCCGGCTAATTACCAGGTTATCGGCAAGGATATTCTGCGCTTTCATGCGGCTATCTGGCCGGGCATGCTGCTGGGCCTGGGCCTGCCGCTGCCTAAGAACCTGTACGTGCACGGGCATGTGCAGCTCAACGGCCAGAAGATGAGCAAATCTACCGGTAATGTGGTTGACCCGGGCGAGATCATCAAGGGCTACGGAGTGGATGCCTTCCGTTACTATTTCCTGCGCAAGGTTCCCAGCTACAACGACGGCGACTTTACCTGGGACCAGTTTGAGGCGGCTTACAACAACGAGCTTGGTAACGAACTGGGTAATGCCGTGCAGCGGACCGTGGTGATGATAGAGAAGTACCAGCAGGGCCTGATAGGCGATATCCCGCCGGCCGAACATGACGTGGCCGAATATCACGAAGCCGTGCGCGACTGCCGTTTTGATCGCGCCCTGGACGAAGTCTGGGGCCAAGTGCGCGGCCTGAACCAGTACATCGAGGAGCAGAAGCCGTGGCAAGTTGCCAAAGAGAACGACCCCGAGCATCTGAACGAGATCCTGGTCTATATGGTCAGCTGCCTGCTGGAGATAGCCGAGCTGCTAAGTCCCTTTCTGCCCAATACTGCCGCGGCCATCAATAATATTTTCTCAGAGGGCGTACTGCGCCGGTCCGAGCATGTGCTGTTTCCCAAAATAGAGAACTATACCGTCAAAGACAAAGAGTAAACAACTGCTAGAGGCCGCCGGGGCCGCGCAGCAAACCGGACTTTTCTGCTTCAAGCCCCGCATAGCCTGCCTGCGCTTGACTATTGGGCTGCGGATTGGGCAGGGCGGCCAATGCTTCGGATGTAACTGCGGACGCGGCCAGGTATTGCGGCTGTCCTGCCATTTGGGTTTTGACGGGGAACAAACCAGCAGCGTCCGGCCGCGGTACCAGCAGCGCTCCGGCAGCCCGTGCCGTACGGTTGAGGCGCAAACGGTTATATGTCCGTCCGGCAGCGTCTAAGCCGCGCTCCGCTGCATTGCCAAGCCAGTGTACGACCGTGGTTAAATCTTCGATCAGGCTCTCGCCAGTACCTTGCCAGTAGGCATGCACGGATGGTTCGCGGTGCCGGTGCCGTACTGCTGGCCGGGTGATCTTTGGCTTTGGTCCGGTAAAATTGCCGCTAGTGGACATCTGCAGTCTCCCGTCTCATTGCTTATGGTTATACGCCTAAGCGAAGTTCTTGTAAATGTGATCTATATCACACGAAAAGGGCGTATAATGCCAGTATGGACGAGGTTAAGCTAGAGCTGTTCGATACCCATTGCCATATCCAGTTCGCTGATTATCAGCTGGATCCGGCCGGGGTTATGTCTGACGCCCGCGGCTGGGGTGTTAGCCGCTTTTTAGCCGTCGGCTGCGCTCTGCACGATAGCCAGGCGGCTATTCATTTCGCGCAGGCGCATGATAACGTCTGGGCCAGTATCGGCCTGCACCCGCACGAGGGTGCCCGTTACGTGCACGATCATCACGCCTTGCAGCAGTTCCGCGATTTGGCCGCCAAGCCAAAAGTAGTAGCAATAGGAGAAACGGGCCTTGATTATTACTACAAGAATTCGCCAAAACCGGACCAGCAGAAGCTGCTAAAGTTCCAGCTGGACTTGGCGGCAGAGCATAATTTGCCGCTGATTTTCCATGTACGCGACGCATTTGACGATTTTTGGCAGATTTTTGATGAATACCAGTCTGCCGGACAGCAGATTAGGGGGGTTATACACAGTTTTGCCTCTGGTACACGCGAACTGGACCAAATCCTGTCACGCGGGCTGTACGTAGGCCTGAACGGCATAATGACCTTCACTAAGGACCAAAAACAGCTAGATGCGGCCAAAAAAGTGCCGCTAGACCGCTTACTCCTTGAAACAGACGCCCCTTTCTTGACTCCAGCCCCTTTTCGTGGTAAGATAGGCGAGCCAAAATACGTGAGGACCGTAGGAGAGTTTCTGGCTAATCTGAGAGGTGAAGATCTGGATAAATTAGCCCGGACAACCACGGCCAACGCGATTGAGCTATTTAGACTATGAATGATTATAACCGCCAACACCAATCACCAGAAAAGCCGCATGTGCCGGCTATAGAAAACCGCCTGCGCGTCACCGGCACCGGCGAGGCTCTGCTGGATCAAGCTGTAAACAATACGCCTGCCGACACGACTGCCCGCCAGATGTTTACACCTAAGCACGAGGCCGCACCGGCACCGGTAAGCTCCTACGTTGAATTCAGCCAACCAGAGCTTGCAGCATCCCTGCCTGCCGCCCAAGACGGTACCAAGCTGCACCAGTTCCCGGTACCTAACGAAACCCAGCCGTACGCCGCAAACCAGCCAGCCGTAAGCGGCGAAGTGGTTGAAATGGATCAGTACCGCATGGCAGAAGAGGCCAGGGAGCGCCTGAATGCTGCTTAAAAAGATACTTGCCAGCAATGCAGCCCAGCGCCACGCTGACCGCGAGGCAGAGCTGTACCGTGCCCTCATCCGCCGCGAAGCTAAAATAGGCGGCGAGATCTTTGGCCCCGTGCCGGCCGGCACCCGCCGCGAGTTCTTTTGTCTGGACGAGCACACCTGGATATGGCACGAAGAGTGGCTAGACGTGCGCGGCCAGCGCCAGATCCGCACCACCCGTTATGACGTTCGTCCCAGCGGAATCTTGAAGGCCCAGGACGGCCAGAGCTACCAGCGTATCAGCAAGGCCGAGGCTGTGCGTTTGCGCGAGGCTGTACACCGCTATAACGACCGTATTCGTAAAGAACTTTACGCTGCCTACCTGTAAACAGGTATAGTTAATAGTTGATAGGTAATAGATGAGGTTAAAACTATTATCTATCAAACCTTATCTATTATGATGAAATCATATTTTGATTATGCTGCTGCTACCCCTGTTAGCGAACCGGTGCTTGCTGCTATGCAGCCGTATTTCAGTGACCAGTTTTATAATCCATCGGCATTGTACTTAGCCGCCGCGGCCGTCAAGCAGGCCGTGACCATTGCCCGCCAGGACGTAGCCCGTGAGCTGGGCTGCAAGCCATCTGAGATTGTCTTTACGGCGGGCGGTACCGAATCAGCCAACCTGTCTATCCATGGTGTTATGCAGCATTTTCCTGGCGGCAATTGCGTGGTTAGCGCCACAGAGCACGAGGCCGTGCTGGCGCCGGCAAAGCAGTATAGCTGCCGTATCGCACCAGTCAGGCCGGACGGCCGGATTGACCTGCAGGCTGTTGAAGACTTGATTGACGACAATACAGTACTCGTAAGCGTTATGTACGCCAACAACGAGATTGGTACTGTCCAGCCCCTCCGCGAAATCGCCAAAATCATCGCGCGCAAGCGTGCCGGGCGCCGCCGCGCTCCTCACACTGACCCGTCCAAACCATTATATTTCCACACCGATGCCTGCCAGGCAGGTAATTACCTGCCGCTGCTAACGGGGACGCTGGGTGTAGACATGATGACGCTTAACGGCGGCAAGATGTACGGGCCCAAGCAATCGGGCGTGCTGTATGTGCGCACCGGCGTACGCCTGAGCCCGCAGATTCTAGGCGGCGGGCAGGAGCGTAATCTGCGCAGCGGCACCGAAAACGTACCAGGTATTATCGGTTTTGCAGCAGCCCTCAAGCAATCAGCCGGTATGCGTGAAGCCGAAAGCAAACGCCTGCGTGTACTGCAGGACCGTATCATTACCACTCTTAAGCAAGAAGCTCCGCGCATTGTCATAAACGGCACTACCGGATACCGCCTGCCTAACAACGTACACATAACCGTGCCGGCTGCTGATAACGAACGCCTGATGATGGAGCTGGACGAGCGCGGCATTATGGTTGCGGCCGGAAGCGCCTGCAGCGCCTCATCGGACCAACCATCACATGTGCTTACGGCCATCGGGCTATCAGATGACGAGGCTCGCGCCAGCCTGCGCATTACGCTTGGCCGCGGCACAGATGATACGGATGTGGATAAATTGCTCCGCAATCTGTTAGAGCTGGTTGCGCGCTAGAGAAAACAAGCGTACTATAAGCCTTAAGCATTATGATACATGCCAAAATAAAAAACTGGCTGACCCTAAAACGCTGCCTGTCGCTTCTACTCCTGACCGGTTTGGTCACCATGAAGCTGACCGGCGTGCTATACGCGCAAAGCGTTACCCAAGGTTATGGTACAGATGAAGCCCTGCAGAAGGGCATGATCGTCGGCCTCAAAGAAGACGACACCGCAAAAGTTACCCCCATCAACGTCGATCAGATCGACCGCATGCTTGGTATCGTGGTAGATGCCAATGATTCGCCGATAACCATCTCAGGCGAGCAAGAAAAGGTCTTCGTAGCGACGGTGGGCCGCTATGATGTCTTGGTCAGCAACCAGCAGGGCGAAATCAAGCAGGGTGATTACATTACCGTCTCGGCCCTGAACGGTATCGGCATGCTTGCCGGCTTCGAGCAAAGCGAGATAGTCGGCCGTGCCACCAGCAGTTTCAACGGCCGCGATAATGTCATCAGCACCAGTTTGCTGAAGGATACAAACGGTAACGAACAAAAGGTCAGTATAGGCCGGGTCGGAGTAGATATTGCTATCAGCAAGAACCCGCTGGCCAAGAGCGCCGCTGTCACCCCTGAGTGGCTGGGCAAAATCGGCCAGGCCATTGCCGGCAAGTCGCTTAGCCCGGCCCGCGTTTACATCTCTGCTGCTATCTTTGTCATCGGCGCTTTTATTGCTGGCGCTATCCTGTACGCCGGTATCCGCAGCAGCATTATCGCCATCGGCCGCAACCCGCTAAGCAAAAAGAGCATCTTGCGCGGCTTGTTACAAGTGATATTCACCAGCTTAATCGTTTTCATTATTAGTGTGTTTGGGGTATATTTATTACTAAAAGCTTGAGCTTTAAAAAGGGTGGGTAAGTAAACGCTATGAACATTTGGGGGTTGGGACTGGTCATAGGGGCGCTGGCGGCGTCCGCGTTTGCATTTCTGTGGGTCGCCATCCGTCTGGGCAGTAATCCGCCCGGCGGCAAGGGCAAATCGGCCGCTGATAAGCGTAATACCACCTTAGAGGCGGTAGACACCGATACCGAGAGTATCTTCAACGATGAATTTCGCGAAGAGCTGCGCAACCGCGGCCGCCTGCATTTCGAGAAGATCATCGGCGAGAACGCCATGTTCCTGCAGCAAGACCTGCGTTTGACCACAAGCCAGATCAACGAATACATGAAGCAGGAGATTACCAAGACCCTGCAGGAAGAGTTTGCCAAGTATGAGCAGTCCATCGATGATGCCAAGCGGCAGGCCATGGACGCCATGCAAAAGACCCAGATTGCCCTGGAAGAAGAGCGCCAGATCCTGCGCGAGAAATTAAATGAAGAAGTCGATGCCCAGCGCGAGCGCCTCATAAAACGCTTCGAGGAAAACATGGGCGAGATAGTGAACCATTATGTGCTTGATGCTATTGGTAACGAGATTGACCTAAGCGATCAGCTGGAGTATATCCTAGGCGAATTGCAAGCCAACAAGGACACCATTGTGGAGGACATCCGGAGTGGCGCCTAAAAAAGAACGCGGCCATGAGCCGGTTGCGGCTCACACCGTACATAACCGTACGCAGGCCACTGCTAAGCTGCAGCAAGTCGCAGCGCCGGCTGTTGCCAGCGCTTCCCAAACAGAGGCTCCCGCAGCGCCCAGGCGGGCCGGCGAGTTGTTGTTGCCGACCACGCTGATTTCGCGCGGCGATCTAGGCAAGTGCCTGCGCGAAGTAGAGCAAATCAATGATTATTTCCACCAATCAGGCCTGCGCGGCAGCAAAGACCAGCCCTTGCCCACGCTAGGACATACGCTGGAGAGCTTGGCTCAGGCCAATGGCCTTAATCTTATCCATGCCGAAGACCGTGACGAGCTTATAAGGTTCCTGACCCGTCTCAAGGCCAAGGCGCCGTCAGTATTCATGAGTTTTCCATCTGAAGCCAGCGATGATTTTATCGCAAAACTGCTGGATTGGTTCAGGGCCGAGGTGCATCCCTATGTGCTGCTAAATGCCGGATTGCAGCCTGAACTGGCTGCCGGCTGCACCCTGCGCACCACCAACAAATTTTTTGACTTTAGCTTCCGCAACCGCCTTGAGAGGAGTAAGCAGAAGCTGGTCGAGGCCTTGATAGCCCTGGATAAAGCCGCTGATAAGACCGTGGTCGCAGACGCAACCGCCACCAACCAGCCTGGTGCGCTCGCCGAAGGAGATACTAGTGTCTAAAGAAGGCAGCAACCTGCACTTCCAGAAGCTTGTAGAAGCCGGCAATCCTGTCGGTGAAGTTGTGGGCGTAAACCAGTTCATAGTTATGGTTAAAGGCCTGCAGCCTGCGAACGCCCATGCTATCGTTATGTTCGAAGACGGCTCCAAGGGCTTTATCAACCATGTGCTGGAAGATGCCGTACTGGTGCTACACCTAGGTTCAGAAAAGCTGCGTGTCGGTACCGTAGCCGTCACCCAGTATGACAAGCTGGTAACCAAGGTGGGCAAAGGCTTCATAGGCCGCGTTGTCAATGTCATGGGCGAGCCGCTGGACGGCAAGGGGCCAATCGCTGCCGATGCCGTGTGGCCGGTCTTTAACCCCGCGCCGCCTATCTTCGAGCGCGAGCTGCTTGATCTGCAGCTGGAAACTGGCGTCATATCCATTGACGGCTTATTCCCGATAGTACGCGGCCAGCGCCTGGCTATCCTGGGCGATAACAAGACCGGCAAGACCGCCGTCGCCACCCAGATTACCCTGAACCAAAAGAATACCGATATCATCACCGTTTATGTGCTTATCGGCAAACGCCGCAGTGATATCGACGAGCTTTTGACCAGATTAAACGAAACTGACGCGCTAAAGAACACCATCGTGGTCGTATCCACTTTGTTCGAATCGCTAATCATGACCTACCTGGCGCCGTATGTCGGCTGTGCTATGGCCGAATACCTATGGCAGTCATGCGATCAGGAGACCATGATTATCTACGACGACCTGACCAGCCACGCCCAGGCCTACCGCGAAGTCGCTTTGCTCAGCAACGTCTCCCCGGGCCGCGATTCTTACCCTGGCGACATGTTCTACGCCCACTCAAGCCTGCTTGAGCGCGCCGGCAAACTAAAGCGCAACAACAAAACCCTAACCTGCCTGCCTATCGTATTGACGCCCAACAACGACATCACTGCCTACCTGCCCACCAACATTATGTCCATCACCGATGGCCAGTGGATAATGGACCTGCAGGTTTTTCTAAGCGGCAACCGTCCGGCCGTATCAACGGGCCTTAGTGTTACCCGAGTCGGCGGTGTCGGCCAGAACAAGCGCCAGAAGGGCCAGACCGTAGCTGCCATGAAAGCCCTGGCTACCTATCGCCAAGCCGAGGAATACGCCCACTTCGGTTCCGAGCTTGCCCTTAGCGCCCACAAGGATCTGGCCCGCGGCAAGAGTATCCTGGAAGTCTTCAGCCAGCCGCCTACCGTTACCTATAACTTTATGGAACAGCAGTTGATGCTGGACATCATCCTTAACATGGATGACACTGCCCAGCTTGATGTCAAGAAGATGAAAGAAAATGTACGCGGTATGGCGGGCATGGTTAAACAAGACAGCCAGTTCGATGGTATCCGTGACCAGCTGCAGGCCGCCAGCCTGCTAGACAGCACCCCGGCTGCCTTGGCGGGTCCTGCCGGCCCGACCGAACTATCCACCGAGGGCGAGCAAGCCGCCAAACCTGGCGACGACGAAGCTGCTGCCAAGGCCGCGCTGGCAGAAGCCAGGAACAGCAAGCCGGCTGAAGAAGATGACAAGATAGCCAAATCAATAGACGTAGACAAAGCCGGCACTATGACCGAGGTGCCGGAAAAGGAAGCCAAGAAAGAAGACATCAGTGAAGCAGCCAAAGAAAAAGAAGAGGCTAAAAAGTAATGATTTTAGCCTCAATGCACCCTGCGCTTAGCCAAGTTTCGTTGCGGACACGCGGAACGCAAGCAGGCTGTATCTTAAAACCGCTTGCGCGTACCGCAAGTGTCCAAGCCGGAAATTGGCAAGAGGCAGGCAGATTGCCGGCTCTGCCGGTAAGCAGGCATGCCGGCGCAGGTTGCATGGAGGCAAAATCATGAGGCGGCCGCAGGAAATTGCCAAAGACGTCGATACCATGAGCACCATGGTTAATCTGACAAGCGTGTTTGAATCATTGGCCAGCATGCGGATTTCGCAGATTAAGGGCAAGGTGCAGCAATCCGAGGTGTTTTTTGGCGAGCTGTGGCACATTTACCGCCAGCTTCGCGTGGATCAGACATTTCGCTTTGGCCGCGGCGAGCACGCCAAAGCCGGCAAAAAGGAGCTGCGCATTTTAATCACCGCCGAGGGCGGTTTTTCGGGTGATATCGACCAGCGCCTTATCCGTCTGGCCCTGGAAGGCTATGATCGTGACCAGCATGATATTATCATCATCGGCCACCACGGTGCCGTCCAGCTGGCCCAGGCCGGCATAGATTTTAAGAAGTATTTTAAGCTGCCCAAAGCCGATGAGGATATCAACGTCGAGCCGATAACCGAAGAAGCCGGACAGTACGAGAATACCATCGCCTATTACCAGAGCTACGAGTCGCTGACTGTCCAGAACGTTAAGCAGATGAATATCAGCAAGGCGCTGCAGGAACATGGCGAGGCAACCATGGAACAGATGCTCGAGGGGGATGTCATTAATGAAGAGACCTATATCTTCGAGCCCAGCACCTACGAAGTAGTCGAGCACCTTGAGCGTTCCATGACCAGCATCATCCTGGCCCAGATAATCCTGGAATCCAAGCTGGCCCAGTACGCCAGCCGGTTTAAGGCCATGACTGCCGCTCACGAACGCGCCGATGAGTCACTGGCCGAATACAAGATGATGTATAACCGCAGCAAGCGCGCTATCAAGGATGCACGCCTCAAAGAGATCGTAGTTGGTATGCGTAAAGTAAAAGCGTCTAGAGAAGCAAAGGCGAGGGCGGCGGCATCAGCATGAGTGAAGTGAATTTATCCAAAGGCATCGTCAAGGTCATCCAGGATCTTGTTATCTATGTCGAGTTTGACGAGCAGCTACCGGCAATCGGCGAAATCCTGATTGTCGAAGCCAGCGACAAGCAGGCGCCGCTGCTAGTAGACAATATCAAGACCGACGGTACGGTTATCTGCCTTAACATCATGTCCGACCGCAGTATCAAAAAGGGCATGGAAGCCTCGCGGACTGGCCACGGCATCCAGGTGCCCACCGGTGACGCTATTATCGGCCGCGTGCTTGACTTTATGGGTAACCCGCTGGACGGCGGTGAGCCTATCGCCCAGAACGTACCGCGTAAAGATATTTTCCATGTCGAAAACAAGTCTACCAAGTTCGAGGCCCTGAAGCCCGAGATACTGGAAACAGGCATCAAGGTACTAGACTTTTTCACACCGTTCGTAAAAGGCCGTAAGATTGGCGTTATCGGCGGTGCCGGTGTGGGCAAGACGGTGCTGACAACCGAAATCATCCATAATGTCGCCAAAAACAGCGGCGTCTTGTCATTCTTTGCCGGTGTCGGCGAGCGTATCCGCGAAGGCCATGAATTGTACGAGACACTCAAAGATTCGGAGCTGCTGGAATCCACCGGCATGTTCTTTGGGCAGATGAATGAGAACCCGGTTCAGCGCGCCCTGATTGCGATAAGCGCCACTGCCGCGCTGGAGTATTTCCGCGACGAGATGAAGAAGGACGTGCTGTTCTTTGCGGATAACATGTACCGTTATGTCCAGGCTCGCAACGAGCTGTCTACCATTATGGAGCAGATTCCGGCCGAAGGCGGTTACGAGGCTACCATCTTTTCTGACATCAAAACCCTGCAGGACCGCTTAAGCTCGAATGAGAACGGATCAATCACCGCCGTCCAGACCATTTATGTGCCGGCCGATGACCTAAGCGACCCTGCCGTACAGATGATCCAGCACGAGCTGGATAGTACCTTGGTATTAAGCCGTAAAGTTGCCGAGCAGGGTATCCGCCCGGCCGTAGACCTCACCAAGACCAGCTCCAGCCTGCTTACGCCCGAGGTTGTCGGCGAGCGCCACTATTTACTCAGCGTGCAGGTCCAGGCGCTGCTGCAGAAGTACGAATCGCTCAAGGGCATCATTGCCATCATTGGCGAAAACGAACTGTCACCAGAAGACCGCAGTGACTTTGCCAAGGCCAAGGCCCTGGTACAGTACTTCACCCAGCATATGTTCGTGACCGAAAAGATGCTGGGCGTGCCCGGCGAATACGTTAAAAGAGACGATATGTTAAACGGTGTTGAAGAAATCATCCTTGGCTAAACATATGTACTTGGCGAATTACTTCGTTGCTGCCTCCGGTACTCCCTCACCGTATTTCAATACGGCTGATTCGCGGACTGCAGGCCAGAATCTTGGCTTTGCCGAGATTTGGATGCATCCATGCCGGTCCGTTCCTCATCAGCGCCTCGCACTTCATCCAAGTACAAATGTTTCCAAAAAGGAAAGTAGCTACATGTCATGGTAGGACTCAAGAAAAAGCCAGGCAAAGCAAAGCCCGAGGCATTAAAAGACGACAAGGGCAAACCGCTGATGCGGGTCAAAGTATACAGCCCGTTCAAAAATTATTTTGACGAACCCGCCTACAGCATTAGCGCCGAGAACCATACCGGCCCGTTTGATATCCTGCCGCGCCACCACAACTTCATGACGCTTGTATCCGCTTGCGAGATGAAGATTATCGCGCCCACCGGTGACAAGACTATCCGCATCAACCGCGCGGTCATGCACGTCAAAGCTGATCAGGTCATCGTATTTTTAGATGTATAACTAATGAGAAAACCATTCGCAGCCCCAGCCCGATTATCACCGGGTGGGTCTCTCTGTATAGGTTTTCTATAGCTTCAGGCCAGCAATGGCCTATTTATGAAATACCATTCCTGGCTTCGGCATATAATCTTCGCTTTTCGCTCGATTCTCATCGCTCCGGGCAAGCAAGCTTGCTCGGGCTGCTCTTTCCAAAAAAGCGGATACAAATAAAACCGGAGTGAATCCGGATTATATTGGTACTTATATCGAACTTGACAAAAGCATAAGCTTTGTGATATAATTAAATGATAGACCTATTTATCCCACGAGAGATTCTAATCTGTTAGTGCGTTTATCGATATCGTTCACTTGATGGCTAAGGTCGGTTACGGCAGCTTTAATAATCTTTACGTCTGCCTTCACTTCCTCTGCATCGCTTCTTAGGGCGGTATTGTCAGCCATAAGTTGCTTCATAGGGGCGACGGCTTCCTGGACGGCATCAAACTTAGAATTGATATCTTCTAGTAATACTTGCGTGTAATTGTCTTCACTCATGGTCACTAAAAGTATACGCCCGGCAGGATTTTTAAACAGCTTGATTTGTACCATAAGTAGTTTCAAGGTATGATAACTCTTAAGTACAAGCGCTATGAATCCCGTAGGAATCCAAGAAACGACCACCCTATTACTGACGGTTGAAGTGCCGCAAGTTGTTCCGGACGCCTATGGACAAGGAAAGGTAAGTGGATTCTGACGGGATGAAAGAGGAAGACAAAACATCCGAACAGCCGGACGGGAGCCCCGAAGTGAATCCAGCCGCCCAAAAATCAGATAAATCGCCCGAAGAGCTGATGGGCCAGGTTGCTAGTGCCGATGATTCGCTGGAAGCAGGCCACAAGAAATCATCCGTTGATGAAATGGCCGATGATTCCACCGGTGATACGGCTGTAACTGCAGCCAAGCCCAAACCAAAAGGTCTGAAGGCCATCCTAGGCAAGTTCAATATTTACCTGATGCTCTTTATTCTTATTCTTGTTATCGGCGGGGCGGCCTTTGTAGTTACCTACTTCATGAACAAGCGCGAACAAGAAATCCGTCTCACTACTTCTGAACTTACCGAGGAAGATATCGAGCAGCTTAAGACCAGTGATGCTATTGTGGGTGACCCCAAGCAAATCCTGACCATAGAATCCAATGCCGTCATCACCGGCAAGGTAGTCATGCGCGACAGCCTGGATGTGGCTGGAGCGCTGAAGATCGGCGGCCCGCTATCTTTGCCCAGTATCCGCGCTGGCGGCGAAGGTGTGTTTGGCAGCTTGCAGACCAATGATTTCCAGGCCGCAGGCAACGCCGCCATCGGCGGTATCTTAGATATCGTCGGTACTGTCAGCATGGGCGAGAACCTGACTGTCAAGGGCACGGGTAATTTTGGCGGGCGCGTTGATATCGGCGGAGCTGCCACCATCAACGGCAACCTCAACGTAAACGGCACCATTTCGGCTACGGGCCTTAACTTTGCCAACCTGTCTATCACGCGTATTAATGTCAGCGGCAGCCAGCCTGGCGTGTCTGCGGGCGGGGCGGCTGGCAGCGGAGCTACGGCTTCAATCCAGGGTACCGATACAGCCGGTACGGTCACTATTAACACCGGCGGCGGAACGGGTACGGGTATTATGGCAACAGTTAATTTTACCGGTGCCTTCAATAGCAATAACCCGCATCCGGTACTTACGCCCAACGGGCCAAGCTGCGCCAATGTTTCCTACTACGTCACAAACATCAGCGCCAACCAGTTCTCCATTGCTACGGCTACTAACCCGCCAGTGGGCACGGCTTGCCGGTTCAACTACATAGTCATCAATTAGGTTAGGAAAACCATTAGCGGCCCCAGCCCTGGCTAAAGCCTGGGTGGGGACCCTCCGTATAGGTTTTCCTGAGAGCGCGGGCAAATCAACAGATTTGTCCGGCGGACCTTTCCAAAAAATCTGATACAAATGAAACAGAGCAAAGCCCCGATTTCATTTGTAAGTAATTAAGCGGCCTTATGGCCGCATCCATGGTCTTTTGGGCGCATTCCGCCACAAAACCGATGAAACGAGCCGGAAACGTTCCGAATCCAGCAGCAAAGTAGGGACTTGGTTCTTCGCCCGAAGAACTTAAGCAGTTCGGTTCCTTATCTAAGGAACAAAATACTTATGTATAATAGTCTCATGCGATCTCGCCTTATGCGCGCAGGGCTCACCCTTGCTCTAGCTGTATTAGCCATGCCTGCGCTTGCGCATGCCCAGTACAATTCGCCCAATTATGAAATGGAGGAGATATTTATCGGTACGGGTGGCGACCTGGATTCTTGTGGCACGGCCTACTGTGCCGACCAGATAGTGGGCGGTACTGCGGTGGGTGATGTAAACAGTGCTAACTTCCGCGCCCAAGGCGGCTTTGGTACGCCTGGCGAGCCGACGCTTGCCATGAGCGTGTCTAACACATCCATCAACTTAGGCGTGCTAACTACTTCGACCACGGCGGCAGCCAGCTCTAACTTCAGCGTTAGCAACTACCTGAGCAACGGCTATGTTGTGAGGGTATATGGCGACCCGCCCACGAATGCAAGCGGCAACACGCCCTTGACGGCCCTGGCATCACCTACGGCCTCTGTCATTGGAAACGAGCAATTCGGTATCAACCTGGTAGCTAACACCACGCCGGGTATCGGTGCCAACCCCAGCCAAGCACCAGACACCACCTTCTCGTTCGGTCAGGCAGCAACAGGGTATGACAGCGCCGATACCTATAAGTATGTAGATGGCGATGTTATCGCGCTCAGCACAGAGGAAACCGGCCAGACAGACTACACCATGTCGATCATAGCCAACATTTCTACGCTGACGGCGGGCGGCGAATACCGCACCACACTCGTTGTCCAAGCAATCGCCACATTCTAAAGACCCATATTACGCACGGGCTTTTCTTTCAAGTAAGTAGATGCCTAAATATTGCAAGCAGGCACGCCGGTCTCGGAACGAAAAACATCGTCGCGGTTGTTAGTGTCACCACTAACAAGACCCGTATCCCTACTGGTGTATAGTATGTACCTCCCGTCCAAGGTCATCGTAGGGGTGACACTCCATATGCTTGCTTCGGTTGAAGAATTTCTCATTGACACCCTTTCGGTTGTAGCTCCTACCCTGTCTCTTAAGAACACGTCTTCTGTAGAGTTAGTATCTCCTGCAACTAGGTCAGTTGCATTACTCTGAAAAGCTAGGTAACTCCCGTCTGAACTTATAGTGGGGTAATAGGAGTCATCATTTGCTTCTGAGCCATTATTTCTTAACGATGCAATACTAACGGATTGTGCATAGTTGTTGTATACGAAAACATTTCTTTTATTGTTTGAAAGGTTTGGGCTAACCAAGTTTGTGGCGGTTGATACGAAAGCAACATTGCTACCGTCGCATGAAACGTCTGTCCACAGATGAAAGGAGGAGCTTGCATTGCCGCCGATAGTAATATTCTTCAGGTTATCTCCACCTACTCTGTTAAGTATGAAGGTATCTGTATAACCGTTTGTGTCGCCTGAAACCAAGTTTGTTGCAGCTGAGTTAAACGCAATAATAGAGCCCTCGCAGCTAATAGACACATCCTTGCTATACCCATTACCTAATGTACCCCCAGAAGTTTTTGTCAGAAGTGTAGTTGTACCGAGCATTCGATCTCTGACAAAAACATCAGACGTACTATTTGTATCGCCACTGACTAAGTTGCTTGCAGTAGTTGAAAAAACTATATAGCGCCCGTCGCCACTTATGTCAAAATCATCATTTATATTCATGTATGCTTGACTTGTCCTGACGGACACCAGCTCAGTAGTAGTGTTCACCAAATCTCTAACATATAAGTCATTTGCCGTCGTGTCCGAACCATCTATGCTTTCCGTTGTAGTGAAGGCAACGAATCTTCCATCAGCACTGATTTTAGAGAAAATGGCTCCATCAGAAGTACTCTGTGCGCCATTAGAATAAACATTTACTCTAGAAATACTACCTGTGACCTTATCCTTTACAAATATGTCTGGGAAGCCGTTTGTATCACCAGAAACCAGGTTAGTTGCAGTTGAGGAGAACGTTGTATACCTCCCGTCTTTACTGACTGAAATTGAACCAGCTTCGTATGAACTAGCGTCGTTTGCTTGGTTGCCCGATGCATCTAAACTAACCTTAGAATTATTGTAAGGAACGGTCGCAGATACCATAGGACCAATATTTATTAATGTTACAAATAAGACAGAAACTGAAACCAAACTAAAAATTTGTTTTAAAAGCTCTTTCATAAACTTCTCCACTTAGAGTTTATATAAATAGTATTGGCCTCCCACGCCGTTTACATTAATAGTGTAGCTTGGTGCTACAGAAGATGGTCAATAGGTTTGCGCGTGATAATTATCACGGAAATTTGGAGTTATTTTTGAAATGATACGTAGCAATTTTGCAGAACACGCGGTTGTGGATAAGTCGTCAATATTTTTCTTGCACAGACACAAGGAGTTTGCTAGAGTAGCATCAGTAATAACTAAACAAAAAATAAAACAAAGGAGAAAATGCATGAGTGATTATGCAATTTCGCTGAAGCGCACAAGTTTGCTCTTAGCAGCCCTGGCCTTTACGGCGGCGTTGCTATTTAGCAACTTAGGCATTTTCGGTTTGCAAAAAGTTGATGCAGCAAACATAACGGTTCGCAGTGTTACCATGTCCAGCCCATTGGTAGGTAGCAGTACCGCTGGCGTGGCAAACAGTGAAACAAACGGTGCGGATGTAACCCATTCCTTCACTTTCGATCCGGCTACTTCGGGTCTCGTTAGGGCTATCGAGTTTGAGTATTGTACTGCTGCGGCTGGTGCATGTACTGGCCCGACAGGCCTAGACGTAGATACTACACCCGCCATTTTGGCACAGACGAACGAGGGTGTTCCGTTTTCTAACCTGTATTCATTGAGCGTAGGCTTAAGTTCAAATAACGTAGCTACATTTACCAACGCTACGGGCAACAGCTTAACTGCTGGTTCGGGTGGTACTATAGTGTTTAACTTTGACGATGTGACCAACCCCACCTCTGCCGGTACGTTCTTCGTAAGAATAACCACATTCTCAGATGCAACAGCCACGGTCGCCGTAGATGACGGTATCGTGGCCGGCTCTATCACAACGGGTATCGCTATCACTACCAAGGTCTCAGAGACCCTCGGCTTCTCTACTACCGCTGATGATGCTGGTGACCCAGCCGAAACAGCTGCCTGCGTGCCGCTGACCGGCTCTGGCGCATTAGCAATCGGCGATGCTAACAACACCCTGAGCATAGCTACCACATACGATGAATTCTCGGCCTTCCGCCTGTATACCAATGCTGGTAATGGTGCAGTTGTATCGTATCGCGGCAGCACCCTTACCAAAGCGCCTCTAGCGGACGATATTACCGCTATCGGCGCCGCTGCGGTGTCCAGTGCACCTGGCACGGAGCAATTTGGCCTGGCAGTTGATCCAAACGGCGGCATCTTTACGGATGACACTGGCGGGTTCGGTGGTGCCAACCAGCTAGCTTTGGTAGCAGCCTATAACGACGGTGATGGTACGATAACCTCTGGCGGCACAGCATCCTTCGCCTTCGTTGCCAACGCGCTTACGACCATCGCAAGCTCGACGGCGCCAATCAGCTGTGACACCGGCGCAATACGTTACATAGCTAACATCTCGCCCCTCACCGCTGCTGGTACCTATACCACAACGGTCGTGTACTACGGCGTTCCAACGTTCTAATGCTAAAATAAGACAATGACTATCAACCGGCCTGTATCGAACATAGCTTCTGCAACAGGCCGGTTTTTATTTGGCCTGTTGGCTGTCTTGATAGTATTTGCCGCTGCTGCGCCTATCATTCATGCGGCAGACTATCCGAGGCCAGCCAACAGAAGCTTGAACATAGGCGATACTACGCCGGGTGCTACCACCAGCTACACGTTTAGCTGGCAGTTGCCTTCGGGCGGCACCGTCGGCTCCATCAGGCTGTTGATGTGCGATAATGCTTTCATAGACGATCCGTGTGTTAATCCTGGCGGTGACATGTCGGCGGCTGCATTGGCCAGCCAGACGGGTGTAACTGGGTTCAGCATCCTGAGTCAGACCACCGACGTGGTGTTGCTGAGCAGATCGCCGTCTGGTGCAGGCACCGGCCAGTCTGCCTATGTGCTGAACAATGTAGTTAATCCTGTAGGCTTGCAGGAACGGTTCTTTGTACGTGTGCAGATATATCCAAGTGCAGACGGCACGGGCAGCTATAGCTACGGGGGTAGTGTAGCCAGCGCTACGGCCGAACCCATCGTTATCAGTACCGAAGTCCCGCCAATCTTGTTCTTCTGTGCGGCGCTGACCATCGACGAGTGGTGCCAGAATGTGAACGGCAGCTTCATAGACTATGGCGACCTATCGCCGGTAGTAGAGGACGCCTCTATCTCGCAGTTTGGTGTGGCTACCAACGCCACCGGCGGTTACGTCGTTACTATCAATGGCAACACGATGACCGCTGGCACCCGTTCTATTGCCGCGCTGGCTACACCCACCGCCAATACGCCGGGCGTGCCGCAGTTTGGCCTGAACCTGCGCGCCAACACCAGCCCTGCCAACGGCCAGGATCCATATGGCTCTGGCATCGGCACGGTATCGTCCGGCTACAACACCCCTGATTTGTATAAGTTTGCCGACGGCGACATGGTTGCCTCGGCGGTAACCGGCAGCTTATTCAACACCTACACCGTAACTTACATAGTAAATGTCCCGCCGGATCAGCCGAGTGGCGTGTATAACACAACGATTGCCTATATTTGTACAGCAGCGTTTTGATGGTACACTAAGCGTAAACGGTAAGTTTCATTATCAAAAAGGGGAGACTATGAAAAGATTAGCAAGGTTGTTCGCAGTATTCGCGGTGCTAAGCGGCCTATTGGTATCACAGCTGGGCCAGCTAAGTGCGCAATCAAACGCACTTGTTATAACACCGCGCAAGGACTACCAGCTAAAGCCTGGCGAATCAGTCTCGGACCAGCTGACCATTACCAACCAGGATACCGAGCAGCCCTTGCAGCTTGCCCTCAGGGTCGTAGACTTTACGTCACAGGACGAGACAGGCACACCGCAGCTATTGATAGAGGAAGGCGCAAGTCCGACCGCATGGTCGCTACGCGAGTTTATAGAGATGCCAGAGCAGGTGACGGTGAATGCAGGCGCCTCAGTGAACGTGCCAATCCGCATAAGCGTACCCGAAGGTACTGGCGCGGGCAGTTACTATAGCGCCATCGAGTATTCGTCCGTAACCGACGCCGAAGAAAACCGTCTTAACATTTCCGCATCTAGCGTAACGCTGATGTTCGTCAAGGTACCTGGTGTTGCCAAGCAGCAGCTTACCTTTGAACAATTCGGTGCATTCGTACCCGATAGTAATGGTACGGGCGGCAGCTTCGCCGGCTTGTTCTTTAGCTCACGTCCAAAGGTAATGGCATATCGCTTAACCAATGACGGTAACGTTGCCGAACAGCCGAACGGCAGCATTGTCATCAGGAACTTTACGGGCAAAGAAGTTTACACCATTGGCGATGCAAATCCGAAGGATCAGCTTGCGCTGCGCGGCCAGACCCGCCGTTTTGAGGCTTGTATAAAGCCCGAGAATGTAGAACAACAAGGTGCCAATAACACGCAGATAAACACAGTAGTCTGTGGTGATACCAATTTTGCGCCGGGCCGCTACACGGCAGAACTATCCGTGCTGTACGGCGAAAACGGCAACGAGACCCGCGAGATAACGGCCAAAGCCAGCTTCTGGTACCTGCCGTGGTGGTTTGTGGGCTTGATGGTGGCGGCTATTGCCATCGTGGTTACTATTGTTGTGCTGATTGTGCGCAAGGTGCGGGATCTGGGTACACGCAAGACCCGCAAGCACCGCCGCTAACCTGATATGCTGCGCCAGCCAGCCAGCAAAACGGCAAAGCCGTCTTTGCGGGCTGGCTTCTTGGCTATTTCCGGCTTGAGTCTTTGCGAGTCGCAGTCACCGTACCTCAGTACGGCTCCTTTGCGATTCGCAGCCTCGCACCGGAACTAGCTCAAGCGCAGCATATCAGGCCATCGCCCTTAATTGAGCAGAATTAGCGCACTACACCCTGGATAGCCCTTATGGTAAGATGTGTGTAAACATTATGTACAAACTAAAAAGACCAATAGCAGCAGTACTAACAGCGGTATTCTTGCCGCTGTTAGCTGCATTGCCGGCCACAGCCCAGCAGTCGCGGCCGCAGCAGAATCCTAGTGCCGACGGCATCGGTATGCAGGGCCGCCTGCAGCAGCCGCCGCCAGGCGATGCGCCGACAATCTCGCTGCCCTCAAACGGCCAGGTCTTTGAGGAGCTGCCCATCACCATCACAGGTCTGTGTACCGACACGCTGCTGGTGCGCGTGTTCAAAAATAGCGTCTTTGCGGGTTCGGCTATCTGTGACGGCGGCAGCTACTCTATCCAAACAGATCTGTTCCCTGGCAATAACGAATTGAGCGCCCGCCAATATGATGACCTAGACCAGGCCAGCCCCGAATCCAACAAAGTGACCGTAAGCTACCCGATAGACGTGCCGCTGATACCTGGCTCACCCGATGATGTCGCCCAGCGCATTACCCTCACAACAACCTTTGCCCGCCGCGGTGCCGACCCCGGCCAGGATATGACCTGGCCCCTAACTCTTAGCGGCGGCCGCGGGCCGTACGCCCTGAAGGTAGAGTGGGGCGACAGCAAAGAAGACCTGCTGACCCAGAATACTCCAGGCACTTTTGATATCAAGCATGCGTATGAGCGCCCCGGCGTTTATAAGATCATCGTCAAGGCTACCGATGCCGACGGCGAGAGCGCCTTCATGCAGGTAGTGGGCATTGGCAACGGCTCCATCTCTACCGCCGGCGCCGAGGAAGACGGCGGCACGGCCGTAACCCGCACCCGCGTATTGTGGCAGCCAGCACTCATCATGTTCCCGCTAATCATCAGCTCGTTCTGGCTAGGCAAACGCTACCAGCTCAAACGCGTTCGCTACCGCATGAAAAACCGCATCATCCCCATAGACAAATAACCCATTTTATGTTGTCTAGGGTCAGACCCTAGAAATCGGCTAATTCATATTTTAAGTCGTCTAGAATCTCTTTTTGTGACTCATAGTCTGACACGAACAGGGCATATTTTTTACGATCCGAATCAAACATTTCAAGGACTCTCATAGGATTAACCCAGTCAGACTGATATTTTCCTTCGTAATAGGGAAGACTTGAATAAGGCCACCTCTTATAATTTTTTGGGTTTAAATGAATATAGCGGCTGATGTGTTGCAGGTAAGCATCTTGCTGTATATGGCTGGCACGAAAGCGACCCTGAAACACCGGACCTACGCGCTCGTACTTTGTATTAAAGTACATCCCATAAGAGGTGCATAAAGACTTGAGTAAATTACAGATTGCGTCTTCTTCTGTCTGGTAAAGCAGCAAATGAAAATGGTTGGGCATCAGACAAAAGGCAAGTAGTTCGACTTTGCCAAAGTAAGTAGGGTACGGACCGTTCTTTGGATGAATTTCTGGTTCGATAGAAAGGTAACGTTTGAGCATATTCAGGAAAACGCGGTAGTCTGCTTCATCACGAAAAACAAGCTCCTTGTTTATGCCCCGATTATAGACATGGTAAAAGCTCTCTGCTAAGTAGTACCTAACTGTGTTCCTTGCTGGCATAAACATAGTATACAATATTATTAAATTTCTAAGGTCAGAACCTAGAAAAATCATAATGATGTTATAATATTGTTATGTCGAAGAAAGTTTTTGTGGGGCTTAGCGGCGGGGTGGACTCAAGCGTGGCCGCGGCTCTGCTTGTCCGGCAGGGCTATGACGTTACTGGCGTGTATATGAAAAACTGGAGCCAGGACATACCAGGTTTTGAGTGCCCGTGGAAGCAGGATTTTGCGGATGCCAAGCGCATTGCCGTGCACTTAAATATCCCCTTCAAGACGTATGATTTTGAGACCGAATACCGCCAGACAGTCGTGGACTACATGATAGAAGGCTACAAGGCCGGCCGTACGCCCAATCCTGACATCATGTGCAACCAGGAAATCAAATTCAAGCTGTTCTTAAAGACTGCTTTAGCGGATGGTGCAGATTATGTTGCCACCGGCCACTACGCCCGTGTCTGGCACGAATCAGATGCGGATAGCATTGTCGAAGCCTCCGGTCCGAGATTGCGGCTCTTTTCTGGCGCAGCGAGCTCAGCTAGCTGGCAGAAAAAAAACAGACCATACCAGTCAATGCATTCAGATACATCTCCTTTGCGGTCCTCAACTTCTTCGCGCTCTCCATCATCTGATGCGCCCCAGCCAGGAGCTCGCTTATTAAAAGCTATCGACGGCAACAAGGATCAGACGTATTTTCTCTACCGGGTGGATGAAGCCGCGCTGCGCAAAACCCTGTTTCCGCTGGGCGGGTTTACCAAACCCGAGGTACGCAAGTTGGCAGAAGAATTTGGCCTGGCTACGGCTAACAAGAAAGAGAGTATGGGCATCTGTTTCATTGGCAAAGTCGGTATCAAGGAATTCCTGTTGCACGAATTAGGTGAACAGCCGGAGGGCGATATCATTGACCAGAACGGCCGCGTGCTGGGGCGTCACGACGGCGCTATTTTCTACACCATCGGCCAGCGTCACGGCCTGGGCGTGGGTGCCGGTTTGCCGTACTACGTGGTGGGCAAGGACATGGCCAAGAATGAGGTCTACGTAACCACTAATCTGCAGGACGAACGGCTTTGGAGCAATACGCTAAATTTAACGGACGTGCATTGGATAAGCAGCCAGCCGGCAGACGGATTAGCGGTGCAGGTGCGCACACGCCACAGGGCACCGCTGGTAGCGGGCACGCTTGCAGCCGTAGCGTCATTAGGGGCAAAAAACAGCCAAACTACGCTACAGTTAGCGTTATCAGATGACATCCGCGCCCTCACCCCTGGGCAGTCGGCTGTTTTATATCAGGACGAAATAGTCCTTGGCGGCGGCATCATTGTCTGATTCTACTCACGCCGGCAGGCAAGACCAAGGCAAAACCGGAGCTTCGCCTGCCTCTTGGCTATTTCCCGCTTGGCCTGCAGCGGTACTTGTAGAGCAGTATTCAGATACAGCCCTGCAAGTGTCCTGAGTCGTGACCTTTTGCATGCAAGGTGCTTTGCGCCTTGACTGTAAAAGGGGTTCATGCCGGCCGCACGAGAACTAGCGCACGAGAACTAGCTCAAGTGTGAGCAGAATCAGGTCTTTTCTTAAGTGAAGAACTCGCTTATGCTAGAGGCACTAGACGGGGTCAATATGAAGAAACTGAGCAAACTAAGCATAATCATGGCGGCAGGATTACCGCTGCTTGCTGGCGGTATTGCGGCTGGCTTTATCTTGCTGGGCAAACGGGGAGAAAAGCCCGGCCAGGCTGCATCAAGCCAGACGGCAGCGCTGCACGAACCCGCGCTTAAGACAGAAGACATCACGGATGGCTTATCTCATGTTTGGGATATGGTGTTCGTAGATGATGACATCATGGTGTTCGATGAGCGCAGCGGCAACTTGCGAGGCGCGGACGTAAGCACTAAGTCAGATTGGCAGATTGCTACTGTACCGAATGTCCGTGCCGAGGGCGAGGGCGGCCTGCTTGGTCTGGCCAGAGACAATGAATTTGCCGCCAATCGCTACATGTATGCCTGCTACAACGCTGCCGGCAGCAAGCGTGCGGTGAAGGTGACGCGCTTCAAGCTGGCGGCAGATTATAAGACGGCCAGTGAATTCACAGATATAATTAATGACATACAAAGCCAGGGCGGGAGGCACTCGGGTTGCCGTATGGTCATGGACCAACACGGCGTGCTATGGATAGGAACAGGTGATTCGGCTATCGGCACGGCCGCTCAGGACAAACGCAGCCTGGCAGGCAAGCTGCTGCGCGTTACCCGCGATGGTAAGGCGGCCGAAGGCAATGCTGGCGCCGGTTTTGACGCGCGTATTTTTAATTACGGCCACCGTAATATTCAGGGCTTAGTGCTGCTGCATACAAAGTTGGCTAACGGTGCCATTGGCTTATCCTCGGAGCACGGTCCGGACAAGCAGGATGAAGTGAACTGGGTGATGCCCGGCAACTTTGGCTGGGATCCGGTGGGCAGCGCCTACAACGAATCTGTGCCAATGACCGACAAAGCCAAATATCCTGATGCAATAGATGCGGTCTGGAACTCAGGCAGCTCGACGGTTGCTGTATCAGGCATGACTTTTCTGACCAACAGCCGCTGGAGCCAGTACCAGGGCTGGTTGGCTATGGCTACGCTGAAGGGCCAGCATGTGCGTCTGCTGCAGATAAACGGTGACGGCTCGGTGGTGAACGACAAAAAAGTACTAGAAGATTTTGGCCGTATCCGTACGGTGGTAGAAGGCCCAAACGGTGACCTGTATTTGGCAACCGACAATGGCAGCGGCCAGGACAAAATCATCCGAGTCATTCCCGAATAAACGGTAGCTTTGTCTTTGGCACATCCCGGGTCCGATTTGGGATAACAGATATTATCTGTGTTATTCCAAACCGGTGCCCGTTTCGGCTAAAAAACCTGTGCCCGGATGCACATCGTATGTTAATACGCCTCCGCTCCGGTGCCCGGTAATTTGACCGAGCTGCACTCAAACACGAAGCTACGCTGTTTGTTGAACGTATCCACCTCTGTTATAATCATTAGATATGACCGCACAAGACATACGCCAGGCTTATTTGGAATTCTTTGAGACGATGGACCATAAGCAGATTGCCCGGGCGCTGCTGGTGCCGTACAACGACCCGACAACCCTGTTTACCGGCTCCGGCATGCAGCCGCTTATCCCGTATTTGCTGGGCGAGCCGCACCAGGACGGCACCCGTTTGGTAGACAGCCAGACCTGTCTGCGCGCCCAGGATATTGAGGACGTCGGCGACAACCGCCACACCACCTTCTTTGAAATGTTGGGCAACTGGAGCTTAGGTGATTATTTTAAGGCCGAGCAGCTGCCGTGGTTCTTTAGTTTCCTGGTAGACAAGGTTGGCCTGGACCCAAGCCGGCTCTATGTCACCTGTTGCAGCGGCTTCCCGGAATATAACGTACCCAAAGATACCGAAAGCGCCGGGCTATGGAGCAAATTGTTTGCAGGCAAGGGCATAAGCAACAAGCAGGTGGAGATTGGTTCTGAAGAAAACGGCTACAAGACCGGTGAGCAGGGCGGCCGGATTTTCTTTTATGACGAGAAGAACTGGTGGAGCCGCAACGGTGCACCAAAAGACGTAAAAGTTGGTGAACCCTGCGGGCCGGATTCGGAAGTCTTTTATCTATTCGAGCACATCCAGCACGACACCTCCTACGGCGAACACTGCCACCCCAATTGCGACTGCGGCCGCTACATGGAAATAGGCAACTCGGTTTTTATGGAATACCTGCGCACCGATAAGGGCTTTGAGCTGTTACCTAACAAAAATGTAGACTTTGGCGGCGGCCTGGAGCGTATCGCCGCGGCTAAGCTTGATACGTCTGACGTGTTTAAAATTAGCTTGCTCTGGCCCATCATCGAAGCGCTAGAGAAACTTAGCGGCAAGAAATATGAGAGTCACCGCGGGAGCATGCGCGTTATCGCTGATCACCTGCGGGCCGCCGTATTTTTAGCGGTGGACGGTGTAAGCCCAAGCAACAAAGAACAAGGGTATGTGATGCGCCGCTTGGTGCGGCGGGCTATCCGCTTTGCTTTTGAGCTGGGTATTGAGCAGAACTTCCTGGAGCACGTCGTGCCGGTTATTACTGATTTATACAAGCCGGATTTTCCAGAAGTAGCCGAAAATAGCGATAAAGTCGCAGAAATTATGCTTAAGGAAGAGCGGGTATTCCGCAGCACGCTGCGCGCCGGTGTGCGCGAGTTCGGCAAGCTGACTGCAAATGGCCTGACGGGTGCCGAAGTCTTCAAGCTGTATGACACCTATGGTTTCCCGCTGGAGCTTAGCCTGGAAGAGGCTTATAAGCAGGACGTAAAAGTATCCGATACCTGGCGCGAAGAATTTGAGCGTCTAATGAAACAGCAGCGCGAGCGCAGCCAGACAGCCGCCAAGGGCACCTTTAAGGGCGGTCTGGGCGGCCAAAGCCTTAGCCACAAGAAGTACCACACGGCCACGCACCTGATGTACCAGGCCCTGCGCGATGTTCTGGGCAGCCATGTCATCCAGCGCGGCAGCAATATCACCGAGGAGCGCCTGCGTTTTGACTTTAGCCACCCCGAAAAAGTAAGCCGCGAACAATTAGATAAAGTAGAAAAGATCGTGAACGGCCAGATTGCCAAGGATTTAAAAGTATCGTGGGCCGAGTATCCCACCGCTGAAGCCACCGGCCCCTTGGGCGCACTGGGGCAATTTGGCGACCGTTACGGCGATACCGTCAAAGTGTTCAAGATGATAGCCGATGGTGCCGATAAGCCGTTTAGCTTTGAGATCTGCGGCGGCCCGCACGTGGATAATACCTTGCAGCTCTTCGAAGGCGGCAAAAAGTTCAAGATTATTAAGGAAGAAGCGTCAAGCGCCGGTATCCGCCGCATAAAGGCGGTGCTTCAGTAGGAGCCGGCAAGGGCAACCAAAACATCCGGCCGGTCAGCCGGTCCTCAGGGACGTCCGTGTTACAATGATACGGATATGCTTAAGAATTTTAAGCGGCCGTCTTTAGGCCGCTCCAGGCAGTCAGAGGGTAATGTGCAAAGCCACATCATCGGGCTTGATATTGGCACCGAAAATGTCAAGGCGCTGATAGGCCGCGTCAAGGGCGACGGCATCGAAATCGTCGGTGTGGGCCGCGCCCACCAGCATCTGGCCGATATGCAAGCCGGAGCCATTGCCGATATAGCTAGCGTGGTGAGCAATTGCGATGAAGCCCTGGCCCAGGCCGAGAATATGGCCGGCGTGTCGGTTAAAAGCGCTGTTATCGGCATTGCCGGTGAGCTGGTAAAGGGCACGACTACCATCGTCAAATTCACCCGCAAAGAACCAAGCAAGCCGCTGGATATGCCGGAGATAGAACGTATCATCGGTATGGTGCAGGCGCGGGCGCTTGATAAGGCCAAGGCACAGCTAGCCTGGGAGCTTGGCGGCAAGGAAGTCGAGATACGCCTGGTAAACAGCGCTTTGGTAAGCATTACCATTGACGGTTATGTAGTCAGCAGCCCGCTTGGGTTCCAGGGCCGCGATGTCACCATACAGCTGTATACCGCTTTCGCGCCGCTTATTCACATCGGTGCGCTGGAACGCACTGCCGCCGAGCTGGATCTGGATCTGCTGGCCGTGGCAGCCGAACCATTCGCGGTGTCGCGCAGCGTCATCGGCAACGACCCAAACGCCAACATGAGCGCTATCCTGATGGATGTTGGCGGCGGAACCACCGATATTGCCGTCCTGAACGAAGGCGGCGTGGAAGGCACCAAGATGTTTGGCATTGGCGGCCGGGCATTTACTCGCAGTATCGAGCGCGATTTGGCGACAGATTTTAGCCAAGCCGAAATACTCAAGCTGGCTGTGGATAGCAGCAAAGTCCCGCAGCACAAAAAAGAACAGGTGCGTGACGCCCTGAAGAAAACACTGGACGTCTGGATATCCGGTGTAGAGCTGGCACTTGGCGAGTTTACCAAGCTAGACCACCTGCCGCACCGTATCCTGCTATGCGGCGGCGGTTCGTCATTGCAGATGCTTATGGATACATTGTCCGGCGGTGATTGGTACAAGAGCCTGCCGTTTACGCGCCGCCCCGTGGTGGAGCACATCGAGCCCGGGCAGGTAGCAGGCATCATTGACAAAACCGGGGCCGCGGGCGACCATACATACATAACGGCAATGGGACTCCTAAGGGTGGGGCTGGATACATTGAACCAGCAGGATCCGCAGCACAAGGCCGGCTCGATCAAGGAAAGAATCAACAGATTATTAAGCGTTTAATCAGATAGATATTTATGCCCGCAAGCAACAAACAAACGATATACATAGATGTAGATGACGAGATAACCTCTATCATCGAGAAAGTAAAGGCCAGCCCCAGCAAGATCGTGGCGCTAGTCTTGCCGAAGCGTGCCGCCGTACTGCAGAGCGTGGTGAACATGAAACTGCTTAAAAAGGCAGGTACCGCGGCCAAGAAGAACATCGTGCTTATCACCAGCGAGAAAGGCCTGCTGCCGCTGGCCGGCGTGGCCGGGCTGCACGTGGCCAAGAGCCTGCAAAGCAAGCCGGTTATCCCGCCGCTACCCGCCGTGCTTAACGAAGAAGACGCAGAAGCTGCCGTGCCGGCTAATGACGAACCGCTGCTGGATAAGACAGCCACCATCGGTGCGCTGGCAGCTGCCTCTGCCATAGACGATGATGGTACCGAGACGATTGAACTGGACAATATGGATATTGACCCCTCGCCCGCAGCGGCCATTACTTCCAAAGCCAAGAAATTGAAGCGCCTGAAGGTGCCGAACTTTGAGCGCTTCCGCCTGGGCTTTTTCCTGGCCGGACTTGGTGCAGTGCTGTTGCTGGTGTTCTGGTACTTTGCGGCCATCGTCATGCCGCGCGCCAAGGTAACTATTACCACCAATACAACATCGGCGGTGAGCTCATTTGACTTTTTGGCCAGCACCTCGGCCAGCCTAGACGTAAACAACCGCAAACTGCCCGCCACCCAGCGCGAAATCAAGAAATCAGACAGCGAAAAAGTGGCCGCGACCGGCCAGAAAGACATGGGCACCAAGGCCGAAGGCGAAGTAACCTTGTCGATTCCGTGTGCCAGCGTCAGCGGCGGCCCGCC
Source organism: Saccharimonadales bacterium (SeqCode) (assembly GCA_049292975.1). Taxonomy (GTDB): domain Bacteria; phylum Patescibacteriota; class Saccharimonadia; order Saccharimonadales; family JACDBH01; genus JBGSWE01. The sequence continues at coordinate 47,323 of JBATRZ010000022.1, forward strand.
CACCGTTCCGGCGGGTACAGCCGTGAGCAGCGGCGGCCTTAACTTTATTACCCAAAGCTCGGCTACCCTGAATGAGGCAGCCTTTAGCCCTTGCCGTTTTACCAAAAAGGTTGAGGTATTGGCCGCCCAGAACGGCGACAGCTATAACCTGGCCAGCGGCAATACATTCGCGGTGGCTGGTTTCTCCACGGTAACCGGCAGTAACGCGGCGGCCTTTAGCGGCGGCACCAGCAGGATAGTCAAGGTAGTCAGCCAAAAGGACATTGATGATGCAGTCACGACCATCAAGACCCGCCAGGAAGCCGCCGCCGATGAGTTAAAGGCTGCCCTGGAAGGTGAGGAGTTGTTCGCGCTGTCTGAAACGCGTAAAGCCGGCGAGAGCAAGACGGCCGCGGCACCCGCACTTGATGCCGAATCAGAAAACACCACCGTGACGCTCGAAACTACCTACACCATGCTAGGTATCAACCGCGATGACCTGAGCCAGCTGGTCAAGAAGGATGTAGAAGGCGAACCGTCGTTAGAGGGCCAGGCGGTATCGGATGACGGCATAGACCGAGCGGTTATGCGCATCAATAACCAGCCCAGCGCGGGCGAAGCCTTTATAAGCTTCCGCACCTCAGTAACAGCGGGGCCTAAGATAGACGAGACGGTTATCAAAGAAAACATCCGCGGCAAGAAGCGCGGCGAGGCCGAGGCCTACATCAAGGCGCAACCTGGCGTCGTAGACGCCGTGATAGACTACAGCCCGTTCTGGGTATATACCACCCCCAAGGCTGCCAGCAAAATTACCGTGGTAATTGAAAAGTCAAGCGATAGCACCAGCACCGGTTCTGCAAGTGATGAGTAGAGCTACTCCTGCAATGTATTTTAATTACGTAAGCCAACTTACACGGGCAGAGGGCGGCTGCCTTTGTGACGGGGTGAATGTATGAGCAGCCCTGGGTATGTATTGAGCCTGGATGTGGGTGAACGCCGGGTCGGTGTGGCTATTGCCTCGGTGATAGCCCGATTGCCTGCGCCGCTGACCACGATTGACCGCACAAAGGTTGCGGACGTGTATGCCGAGGTCGCCAAGCTGGTCGCCGCGCACGAGGCGGGTGCGGTAGTAATAGGGCTGCCCCGCGGCCTGAGCGGGCAGGAGACAGCCCAGACATCAGCAGCACGAGGTTTTGCCGCCGAACTGGCCGGGCTGGTGGATGTGCCTATCGTCATGCAGGACGAGGCCGGCACATCCCTAGAGGCAGAGCGTTTGTTGAAGGCCCGCGGCAAAGCCTACAAAAAGGGCGATATAGACGCCGAAGCCGCTGCCCTGATAC
>JBATRZ010000023.1:0-1790 GCA_049292975.1 Saccharimonadales bacterium (SeqCode)
GAGTATGGTCAAGCGAGAGATTCATTCTTTAGAGTAGTTTCATTGGCTCATCACGATACTATTGGTAGGCAAGCCGCACTTCATACCCTACACCCAGACTCATGCGATATTGTATCTTTCAAAGACAGCGCCCCAAATAAACCTGGACGAAATATGCGATCAGTAAGTGGGACAGTCCTGGATTTGTCGATGACCAACCTGGAACCTGGAGAAATCAGTCACTTACAAATCCCTCATGGTGGTTGGATTTCACCCAATAGGACAGCATTCGCTAAAGTAGTCCGGGTTGTCGATAAGCCAGACGGCACTAAAGTACTAGAGCCAACTGTAGACATAGAATTTATCGACTAAGTAGTATAATCAGCTCATGAACTACTTTCTGGTATTTGGCCTGATCGGAACCGCTTTACTTAGCATCGTGTACGTACCCTTATATTTATTCATATTTCGCAAAACCAAGCGAGCAAAGCTCTGGCATGCTATTGCAAGCGCAGGCTTGTTTGCGTTTGGTTATTCAGCACTTATATTCTTAGTAGAAGGAGAAGCATCTACGGCAATTGATACGACTGTAGGCTTTGCCGAGAATTTACAAAGTGGTCTTCCGCTCTACCTATTGGTATTTACGTTCTTTTCTATATTTATGACAAGCGCCTACGCAGTATTTAATGTCATCTTGCTAACAACCGACAAAAACAGATAACTCATGCAGAGTAAACGATCAATTGGTGATGTTATAGAGTACCTGGCGGGTCAAGTCATCCATGTCAGCATTCAAAAACCAAAACCATCATTCGTAGACTTCTACGCTGAAATTGAAGGAAATACATTTGATTGGCTACCTTATGCCAAGCAGACAGATCATAAACTCGCCCTATTAGGCTATAAGGCCGAATCAATGAGTCTCGCCAGCATGTTTGCAGTTACTCAGCTTGATGCAGTGGCGGGTATGAAAGTGCTCGACGTCTGCTCCGCACCGGGCATGAAAGGCCTATACCTCAACAAGCTAGTTTCTCGACTAGACTACTATGCAAACGATCTATCAGCCCCAAGGCTTGCCCGACTGATTAAATTACTCAAAGCACACAGCGTAGCCATATCAGCGGTTACCAAATACGACGCAAGGTTTATAGACCGAGCCTATGAACTAGAATCTTTCGACAGAATAATCATAGACGCACCATGTAGCGGGGAAGGAGTCATCTTGGGCGGAAATACAAGGTTATTAGAAACTTGGAGCCCTGCCAAAGTAAAGCGTCTGCAGCAACTACAGATTGGTATTCTCAAGAGCTCCTGGAAGTTACTTAAACCCGGCGGAAGACTCGTCTACGCGACCTGCACCCTCAACAAAAACGAAAACGAAAGAGTAATCAAAAAAGCCCTAGGAATAGACCTAAGAGTCCAAGAGTCACCGCTAACCCTAATCAATTCAAAATCAACAGATTTAGAATCAAAACATACCATTTTTCGACAATTGCTGAAAAATGGTATGTCCATACGTATCCTCCCATCAGAAAATTCAATTGGCTTTTATATAACAGTACTCGAGAAGAATCACGAAATAGAGTAGAATAGTATTAATTATGAGCAAACCAGTCATCCTCACCGGGCTTCGAACCAATGCCGAGTACCATCTTGGTAACTACTTAGGTGCGCTACTACCGATGGTAGAGCTTCAAAAAGCTCACCTTGGCGAATACCAGGTCAATCTGTTTGCCCCCGATCTGCACAGCTTCACAGGCGATACAGACCACGCCAAACTTTATGCCCAGACCATGCAAAACCTCGGCGTC
>JBATRZ010000024.1:0-3395 GCA_049292975.1 Saccharimonadales bacterium (SeqCode)
GCTTTGTAAGTGAACAGGGCATAGGCTATAGCGTAAGTGCTAAAACGACAAAAGCAGTTCTAGGCTTATAAAAAACATAAATCGTCAATGCGATTTGTCCAAGGTCTTGAGCTGGGCAATTCAAAACCTGCCCTGATTCGGGTGTTGTTCAAAACCACAATAAAGAGCAAGGTGCGAGCCTAAAATTCCTACTTAAATTAGTTTGGAATTTTATGGCCGACTGCAAGGAGTCCGCCTTGCGTATTGTGGTTTTTGACAACTGGCCGAGTCAAGGCAGGTTTTGGCCCGAGGCTTTTGCATACTTTTTGCCGGTACAAAAAGTATGAGGTTGCTTCTTGCTACAAGAAGTTATGCATCACTCATAGCGGAGTGATTCGATGGGGTCTTTGCGGGCGGCTTTGACAGCCGGGATAGTGCCAAAGATGATGCCCACACTGGCCGAGACACCAGCAGCCAGGGCGATAATCTGCCAGGTAACAGCCGGTTGCAGATCGCCCGTGATACGGAAGATGGCGTTGCCTATGAGGGCTATCAAGATACCGATGACACCGCCGATGGTGCTGAGTACGGTTGCCTCGATAATGAACTGGTCGAGAATCTGGCGGTTGGTGGCACCCAAAGACTTGCGCACGCCGATTTCGCGGGTGCGTTCGGTGACGTTTACGAACATGATGTTCATGATGCCGATGCCGCCCACCAGCAGGGATATCCCGGCGATGCCGGCTACGAAGGCGGCAGCAACCGACACGCCGGAGCGGGCAATCAGCTCGGTTTCGCTGGCCTTAAGCACGGTGTAATCGGCTTGTCCGCCGTGGCTGGCGGCAAGGGCTTTATCGGTCGCAGACACCAATGCTTCCGGGCTTGTGCCGTTTTTAGGCAAAAGCATAAACTGATAAATACTGGGGCTGCCGCCGGCCATAGTCTTGCCAACCGGGAAATTGATAAAGACGGCTTTGTTAAGATCGGTAACGGTGCTAAGCGGGTTGGTCTTGAACTCGTCCATGATACCGCCCACGATAAAATCCTGGCCGCGGATGGTAAGCAGCTTGCCAAGCGGTACGTTTTCGTTAAACAGCTCTTCGGCGACCCGTTTGCCGATGATAGCAACATTGCGCCCAGAGCTATCATCAAAGAACGAGCCGTAAGTAACCTGCTGGCCCAAGACGTCAGGCAGGCGGCTGGTGGTGGCAATGATGGTGGCATCTTCATAGGTCTCATCATCAAAGTTGCTGGCCGTGCCGGAAATGGTGGCCAAAGGGACTACCGTGCCGGCCCCGGGCAATTTCTTAAGGGCCTCGAAGTCCTGCTCGGTCAGCGTGTTACTGCCCAAGGCTGCCAGGTAATTGACACTGGTAACTTCGCCCGCCTGGTTGCGGCGGGCAATCTGGCCAGAGCGCACGGTGACCAGCTGCCGGTTACCGCTCTGGTTGGTGTCGGCCACCTGGCGGCGGATACCTTCGCCCAAACTGACGGTCATAATAACCGAGGCGACGCCGATGACAATACCGAGCATGGTCAAGAAACTGCGCAACTTGTTGGTGCGGATTGATTGCAGCGCCATACGAGTATTGGTGTTGAAGAGGGAAGTCATGACTTAACTCCTTCTGTGAGCGAAAAGCCTGTTTTGACGATGCTGGCTTGCTGTTCTTGTGACAAGGCGTACCCGTAGGTACGTCGACATGGTCTCTCTTTTGCCCGCCAGCGAGCTAGGCTCGCTGCGCTGCAAAAGAGCCACGATCGCGAAGCAAAACAGTAAGCCGGTGCGGCAAAACTGCTTTGCAGCCAGGAGGATGTTGCGTCATGGCTTCCGGTCATTTCTTGGCCGCCTTTTTCCTTGGTGTAGACTTTTTGCGCGGTTTGGCCGCCCTCTTAGATTTCTTGGCAATGTGTTTGCGGGCCGGGCCGGCCTTGGCCGGGATTTCATTCAGGAATGCCGAGACGCCGGCCAGCTGCTCGTCTTCATCAGTTTTGGGCTGTTCTTCACCGCCGCTGCGGGCGCGCACGGGTACCTCGCCCAGGCGGGTAGACTCATCGTGGACAATCGAGCCGTCATGCATGTACAGCACGCGGGTGGCATAGCGGGTCAGCTCGGGGTTGTGGGTGACCATCAGGATGGTGCTGCCCGTAGAGTGCAGCTCGGCCAACAGCTCCATAACTACCTTGCTGCCGTGACTGTCCAGGTTGCCGGTAGGCTCATCGGCAATGATAAGATCGGGGTTGTTTACCAAGGCGCGGGCAATGGCAACACGCTGCGCCTGGCCGCCCGACAGGGCTTTGGGATAAAAGTATTCACGGTCACTGAGGCCTACTCGTTCCAGCGCGGCGCCAGCCATGTGCAGGCGTTTGGTCTGCGTGATACCTTTGTATGCCAGGGGCAGGGCAACATTGTCCAGCGCCGTCAGGCGGGGCAGCAAGTTGAAAGATTGGAAGATAAAGCCGATGTGATCCCGGCGGGCACGCGCCAGGCGGTTGGGCTTGAGGCGCGAGACCAGCCTGCTAGATAACAGATAGGTACCGTGGGTGGGACGGTCCAGCAGGCCGATGATATTGAGGAGTGTGGATTTGCCCGAGCCGCTGGGGCCCATAATTGCAACGAACTCACCCTTGTTCACTGACAAAGACACTTCGTCCAAAGCCACGGTAGTAGCGTTGCCGAAGCCGTACAGCTTGGACACTTCATTAAGATCTATGACCACGGGAGACTTGTTTGCCATTTAGGCCTTACCTCCGTGCAGCCTATCGGCTCTAAAATGACGCTTTGCGGCCAAAATTCCTAAATCACTTCGCGGCGTAACATTAAGTTCGCCTTGTCGCGCTTTAATAATCTTGGCTCGCAAATCATTCATTTTATAGCTCATTGTTTACACGGTGCTAAGTCCCTATAGTTTACTCATTTTTGTCATCTGTAAACAAGGTGTAAATGTAGTAATTTTCAGATAAAATGGCAATTTGGCGAAACCAGACATGCGGAGGGGTCGCCTAGTGGCCTATGGCGCCGCCTTGGAAAGGCGGTTTACTCGCAAGGGTATCGAGGGTTCGAATCCCTCTCCCTCCGCCAATAAAAAACTTCCAGCGACTTGTCCGCTGCTGGAAGTTTTTTATTTGGTCCGGTGGCAGGGATTCGAACGGGAATGCCGGGGGCATTCCCCGCACCTTGCCCGTGACATGCCAGCGGCATGTCTAAGGGTCGGGCTAGCAAAAGTAAGTTTCTTTTGCGGCCCGAGGCGAATCCCTCTCCCTACTCTTCAACTGACCTGAAAGCCATCGCAAGGGCGACCACCCAACCGATAAAGGTCCAACCCAAAAATAGGTTGATAACAATTATTGAGCCAGTGTTTCTTACCTGGCGCAGGCCTCCTATCAATGATGGTAAGAAATAAATCAACAGGCCTACC
>JBATRZ010000025.1:0-8039 GCA_049292975.1 Saccharimonadales bacterium (SeqCode)
CGCGGTCTTGGTCGCGCCTTTTGATAACTTGCCGTTTGTCGTCGCGTTTTTTACCGCGGCCTACAGCTATCTCGAGCTTAATAAAACGGCCGCGGGTCAGGATGCGGATGGGTACGATGGTATTGCCCTGCTGCTTGGCCTCTATCAGGGCGGCTAACTCGCGCTTTTTAAGCAGCAGCTTGCGGTTGCGCACCTGCACTTCGGTGGGCAGCTGGGCGGCGTTGGTTTTAAGGGGTGTTACAAGCGAGTTCATTAGCCAAGCCTCACCGTCCTTTATAGTAACAAAAGCGCCCTGCAGGCTGCCGTGATGTTCGCGTAAACTGCGTGTCTCTGCCCCAGTGAGGACAATACCCGCCAACAGCGTGTCTTTGAGATCAAAATCAAAGCGGGCACGCTTGTTAGCTATAACACCGGTGTTGGACTGCTTCTTCTTCACAGGGGTAGTATATCTTATCATAAGCCTATTGACAAATAGTAATATGTGTGCTATAATGAAAGGATAATGAGTGAATACCACGCCCCAGTAGTTCCACAGGAACTCTTGCCCGTATTGACCGATGATGTCCTAGCCGTGCATGAGCGTTTTGCCGGCATGAGCTATGATGAGCTTAAAGCGGTTACCGCACTAGATAATGAGGTCGCTTTACCTGCCGGCGCAACCAAGGCCGCAGTCATAGGTGACGAAAACGGCCCTGACGCGGGCGTACACGTCTTAGCCCTGCCCCACCAGCAAGCCTGGAAGCCATCCATGGCCCTGCGCTCGCACATGTACCACGCTATCAATAATCCTGATGGCCTGACCATAGTGCTGCCCAATAACAGTGTCTCCAACCGCTATTACCAATATGATGGAACCGACAGGCTGGATATCGTCAATGGCGAGATGGACGTGCATTACGACCGTCAGCTGACAACGGTAGAAGGTATCCTGGAGCGCTTTGGCGCCTATGTAGGCCCTGTCGCCCTGAAGGGCTACTCACTGGGCGGCCTGACGGCCCTGGGCATGGCAGCAGCAGGCTCTGACCGCCTGAACGTCACCGAGGTACATTCGTTCGAAGCTCCTAACCAGGAGACGACGCCCAAGGCCTTGCGCAAAGCCTTCATGAAGTCCGGCACGCTGGGTGACCAGCGCGGCGCTATAGAGGATGCGCACATCCCTGCCCTGGAGCAGGCCCTGCGCTTTGACCGTTTGATGCTTGATTACGCCCGTTTTGGTGTGGCCAGCGTGGTAAATGCCGGTAACAAGGCCTTGGCTGCAGGCATGGCCGAGCCGGGTTATGAACAGCTGGTGCGCCGCGCCCTAAGCCAGCATGACCGCGCCCGCATCTATGCCGGCCACGTTATCGGCAGCCGCCTGTTCTCCCCTGAAGTCGTTGCCGGTATCAATGATCCACGCTTCATAGTGCGCAGCATCGCCGAAGGTGATGGTAACCGCCGTCACGCAACCGGTGACAACCCGGTCGCCCACGCCCTGATACTGCACCGCTAATTACTGAGCAGTAGGTTTTCTTCGTCTACTTTTTGGATTTCTGCCCGCGCCGCGTCCCAGATAGCGGATTCACCCTTGGTTTCTTTTAGCCAGTACCACCACTCAACGCCCCACAGATAAAATTCGCGCATGCCGCTGGCTTTGCCGTATTCGATACGGTCTACCAGCATGGCGGGGTTCATCGATTTATATTGCTCTTCTATGGGGGATTCCTTGGTGCCGCCGAAGGTATCGGGCGTCCAGGCTTCGGTTTGTAATTCGTGTATAAAGACGGGGCGGCCGCGCGTCAGCTCGGTCCAGCCGGCCCGGAAGGCGTAGTACCAGGCGGGAATGGGGTATTCGAAGTAGCGGCGCGTGATGGTCTTGTCCCAGACACGTTTGTAGACAGATATGGCCCACTGGTCTGGCTTGGGATCGCCGATAGGCGTGCCGATGGCGTTGTTGCTCATGCTTACTATCAGCGGATGATTAGGGTCAAGCCGCTTGACCAGGTCGTACTCGGATACCAACCGGTCGCGGTAGAAGTCATAACAGATGCCAAAAGCTTTCAGGAAATACTCGTTCTCTAGCTGGTAACTGTCTAGGGCGGGGCTGTTTTTGTAGCGGTTTACAGTGGCGCCGATAAAGTCCTCGAGCGGTTGGTACCACTGCACACTATCCCTTAATTCCTGCGCCCATATGGGCATGTGGCACTCCGGCCAGCGCGGTTGGCGCAGGCCCAGGGCCAGGCTAACTTTTACTCCGTTGTCTTCGGCTATCTTCATTTGCCAATCGAGTTCCGAGAAATCATAACTGCCGCGGGTACGCTCGATGTCTGACCAGTAGCTGACTAAACGGACATGCTTGATGCCGAGGTCGGTAACGATAGCCTTCAGTGTGGCCTGCGGGTCCAGTTCGTAGTAGCGCGCGTAATTAGGTATGAAGGTGGCGCCCACTACCAGCGGTTCGTCCTTGTGCCGGGCAATGTACCACTGGGCAAGGCCCCACATGCTGCCCGCCGCCAGCAGCATCAGCGCTACCAAGCCAAAGGCCAGGCGTTGCCAGAACTTGTGGCGCACGCTCCAGTCGCTTAGGCGGTACCAGAACACCTGCCAGAACCCAGCGCTCTTAGCAGGTTTTTTAAGCGTGCTTTTGATGCGTTTATCAGGATTCTTTTGGTTTGACATGATAGACTTGAATAGAATTTATGAAAGCATTAACTCTTACTATCATACTGGAAGTCAGCAGATTTGTCTTTAATAGGGTTGAAGTATTCCGAGCAAAAATATCGATTCCGACAGAAAGGTATTTATTAATACATTGAAGAAGGAATCGTCATTTGCAGCCGGTATATACAGGCTTAGGAGAGGCATAATATGCCAACTTTAAGTATTGTTATACCAGTTTATAACGAGCAAGATCACCTGCAAACATGCCTGGAAGCCATTGCCGCCCAAACTGTCATGCCCGATGAAGTCATAGTGGTTGATAACAACAGCAGCGACCGTTCGGCTGGCATAGCTGCACGCTATCCGTTTGTTACGGTAGTGCGCGAGACCAAACAAGGCATAGCCCATGCCCGCAACGCCGGCTTTAACGCCGCCACAACCAGCCTAATAGGCCGCATCGATGCCGATACCATCCTGCCGGATACATGGGTAGAGCATGTACTGGAGCTGTACGGCAGCGGCGATGATTTTGCGCTGACCGGCAGCGGCTATTTTTATAATGTCTCGCTGCCGCGTTTTAACTCGCTAGTGACCACCCAGATCGCCTTCCGCATGAACCGTTTTATCATGGGACACTATATTCTGTGGGGTTCAAATATGGTCCTGCCGCGCCGTTACTGGGCTCAGGTAAGGGATGGGGTGTGTTCTACAAACGGTTATATCCATGAAGACCTGGATCTGGCCATTCACCTGCACCGGCTCGGTTGCCCGATTACCTTTAAAGAAAAACTTATGGTGGGCGTGGAAATGAAACGCGCTTTTTCGGCGGACAAGACGGCCTTCCGGGCTAACCTGGCGCTTTGGCCCGAAACCCTATATGCCCACGGTCTTAAGCGGGCTTGGCTCGGCAAGCTGGGGGCGGGCTTTTTGTACTGGGGCACGATGTTGTTCATGAAACCCGCCGAGAAGGTTATTAGGACTTTCAAAACCAGCCGCCAGCAGGTCCGTTCCCTGTTAAGCTTCGACACGGAAGTTTAATAGTATAAGGTTCTATGCAAAGAGGCCTAGGGCTTCTACATTCTTTTCTCCAGGGCACTTTACGGGTGCGCGGGGCGCAGCCCGTGGCGCTAGCTCACCCTTGCAAAAAGAACATAGAAGTCCTAGGCCGGCGCGCTGCCAGATAGGTGAGCGCTCGGGCCTAGCTTGTCATTGTCTATTCGGAGGAGTGAGCAAGCGCCATAGGCTGACCGAAGGTCACCTATAAAGTGCTCCAAAGAAGAGGCAATGGGAAGCTAGGCAGGAGAAAGGTTACGCTGAGTTTGTGGTCTTTTTTTGGTCTTGTTCGTTGATGTTGCAGTTGCCCCAGAGGCCCAGATTTTGTTCGCGGGCTTGGCTCTCGTATCCGCGGAATTCTTCTAGCTTTTCAAACGGAAACAGCGTGTAGGCAAAGCCATAGCCGGCCCGGATGATTTCAGCATTAACTAGCCGGCCGTCCGGCAAGTAGACATAGCGCAATAGGCGGTTGTAGCGGTCACGGTTTGTATTGGTGGGGTCGGCTTCGAGCCGCACCGGACTTGAGCCTATAAGCTGCTTGGTAAATTGGGAGGCGGCCTTGCCGTAGCATTGCACCGGCACCCGCGGATCCTGCGTTTCGGGCGTATCCACGCCTATCATGCGTACGCGCTCGGGCGTGCCGTTCATATCTACGGTGATGGTATCGCCGTCTTCAAAACTGCTGACAGTATAGGTACCTGGCGGCGGAATCTTGGCCGCAGGCTTATCAATTAAACCCTGGCGCTGCCCCAGCCATACCGCCCCTGCCAGCAACAGGGTCAGGACGATACTGATCAGTTGGTTGCGCTGCCGCTTAGCCAGCAATCTTCGGGCCACCGCTGCTACTCCCAGGTTGTTTGAAAAGGTGCGAGCCTACAACGCCGCCAGCCAGCAGGCCGCCGATGATGAGCAGGCTCAGGTTGGTCGGGATATGCAGGCCGAACCAATCAAGGCCAAAGACATGTTCCGGCGCAATGACCAGCTTAAGACCTACGAACAACAACAGAAACGCCAAGCAGTAATTTAGCAGCCAGAATTGTTCCTTGATGTGGTCGAAGACAAAGTACAGCGCGCGCATGCCCAAGATAGCGGCAGCGTTGCTGGCGATGATAATGAATGGGTCGTTAGATACCGCCAGGACCGCCGGCACCGAATCGACAGCAAAAACGACATCGGTGAACTCTACGACCAGCAGCGCCATAAACAACATGGTAGCCACGCGCTTGCCGTTTTCGATAGTAAACATTTTGTGACCGTCCAGCTTGTGCGAAACGGGAATAAAGCGGTTGGCGAACTGGTAAAAGCGGCTGCTCTTAGGGTCGTATTCGTGTTCTTTTTTGGTCCTTAACAGTTTTATCCCGCTCCACAGCAGTATGCCGCCGAAGACAATCAGGATGGGCTCGAACTTCTCTATTAGCGTGATGCCGGCAAAGACAAATATAGTCCGCAGCAAAATGGCGCCCACTACGCCCCAGAACAGTACGCGGTGTTGGTACTTCTTGGGAATAGCGAAGTATGCCAGGATAGCTGACCAGGCAAAAACATTGTCTATGGACAGGGATTTCTCAACCAAATAGCCGCTAAAGTATTGTCCGGCCGCCTCGCCGCCGAAGACATTTAGTATCACTACGCCCAGGCCTATGCCTAGCATGATCCAGGCAATGCTTTGCCAGACGGCGTCGCGGATAGTTGCTTCCTCGTCCTTGCGGTGCAGCACCAAGATGTCAAATAATATCAAAAACAGGAACCAGGCGAACAAAGCCGCCCAGTGCCAAGGCAAGACGTGCAGGTGCAGATCCAGGGCCTGTGATGAAGCATCGGCAAGCAGGTACAACATTAGAAATCTATGCCCTTACCCCTCACGAGAGGAGAATATCCCCTCTCACCATGCCCCGCCGAAGGTTTTCGGCGGGGACCCCTATCGCGCGGCGTGCCGGCAGAGCCGGACACTCCGGCTGCTCTCCCCTGGCCCATTAGAAATCTATCCCCTTATTGGCAAGGAATTTGTCGTCGAAGTGGTGTTTTAATTTGGTCATATGAGTGGCGATGTCCACTAATTCTAGCAGGTCTTCGGGAAAGTTGCGCCCTGTCAGGCACAGGCTGGTATTGCCTGACCGCGATACGATAAGATCGCGCAGCTGCTGGCGTGTCAGCAGGCCGTCATTGACCGCGTTATTGATCTCGTCGCAGATGACCAGGTCAAATTTGCCGTTTTGCGAGGCTTCCAGCGCCACATTGTAGGTGTCGAGCGCCGAGGCCCGGTGCTCTTGTTCGGTTACGCCCTTTTCAGATAAGGCGCCCGCTTGGTAGAAGCCCCTGCCGCCCTTGTAAAAAAGCAGCTGCCGCTGGAAGGCGGGTGTTATCTTATCAATAAAGTCGTGTTCGGATACTTGCCAGGCTTTGACGAATTGTATGAAAGCCACCCGCCAGCCCGCGCCCAAAGCCCGCACCAGCAGGCCTATGCCGGCCGAGGTCTTGCCTTTGCCTTCGCCGGTATAGACGACTGTTACCGACTGCTTAGTTTGGTAATCCTCAAATGCCACCGTAACCTCCGCAGCAGGCCGTAGAGTCTTGGTTTAGCCAGGCTTTACCTGGCATCATACCCCGCAAAACAGATACTTTGGGGACCCCGTTTACTCTGGCCGCACCGCCGCACCGCCTAATTCTGGTATGTTCTGGGTGTAATACGCCTGCGGCCGCTCCGTTATCAGCGCCCTGCCGTGCATCCCAATGCAGAATAGTGGTCATTAGCTTGTAGTATACGGCAAGGCTGTTTTATTGCGCCAATGTTTGGCCGCGGGCTGCTTTAAGCGCGGCGTTGTATGCAGCGCGGATGTCATCATAAGAGCTGCTGGTAATCAATTCGGCTTCGATAGCCTTGATATGTACGGGCGGCAGGTCTGCGTACTCTTCGCGCAACTGATAGACCAGTTGCGCGACCGGATGGTTCTGAGCGGTCAATTCCTGCAGTGCGTTTGATAAGGCGGTGCTTAGAGGCAGGATAGCTTCTTTGGGTGTTTTAGCCTGGCCGGCTGCCAAGATAACTTTGCTCTTAGCAAACACCTGCAAGGATTGCAGTTTGTGCCGTGACTCCTGCATGCCCGGGCCGGTAATTTCGGGGAAAGTCTGGTGCAGGGCGGCAAAGGCGGCGCGGGTACGCGAATCAGGTGAGGCGCTGATAACACCATTACCCCGCATCAAAGCAGGGTTAATCTGGAAGTAACGGTGCGGATATGCTTGTTTCGGGCTAGAATCCATGGGGTTGTAAACCCCGTCCGCCTGCTCTTCTGCCGGTTGCGTTAATGGTTTTACCAGTGCCACCTTGCTTACGGCAGTTTCGCCGGCGGCGCTGGGGATAGAATTTATATCAGGATAGCGGGCTGTATCGGGCAACTCCTCAGCGCTTATCAGACGCAAAAACCGGCCTGTCAGGATCTGCAGACTCGCTGCCTCGGCCGATGCTCCCGCCCCATAAGATAGTTCGTGCGCCTCGCTCATACAACCTAAGAGTAAACCGCTTTAGGATTAACGGCTGTGAGAAATATTACGTTACGCGGGATTTATTTCGTGAGATTGTGGGCCTGCAGGGCGGCGTCTATCTTGGGGCGGTCAAAGCCGATGACGATATCGCCCCCGATGTCCAAAACAGGTATGCCCATCTGGCCTGATTTGGCTACGGATTCTTCGGCGTATTCACGCTTCTCTTCTATATCTTTAACCTCGTATTTAACACCCAGTTTGTCCAGGTATTCCTGGGCAGCGTGGCAAAAGGCGCACCAGGCGGCGCTATACAGGGTAACCATTACTTCTTGTCCTCCTTGACGGGTAATTCAACAAATGAAAAGCGGTTCAGCAGGTATAAAACGCCCGCTACGAACGCGACAGCCGCGGCGCTGGCCAGCAGGACGGCGGCGATAAGCCCGGGTGCGGAGCGGCTGGCCGCTTCAGAAGCGGCGGTGTGATCAACACCGCTATGAGCAAAATACAGCATAAGTATATGATATCACTTTGCTACAATAAGCCCATGATTAAAAAGTCCCCGGAGGCGGTTGCGGGTATGTCATTTTGGCGGCGCTACCGCACGGTCATATTGGTTGCGTGCACTGGTTTTGTGGCTGGCTTTTTGTGGCTGGCAGCGCTGCGCTATCTACTGGTGCCGTCCGGCGAGGTGCATTATCATGCTAATTTTGCGGTCTATATAAACGGTGAGCGCGAAGCTTTCAAGGACTTTACATATTACGAAGAAGTCGCTGCCTGCACCGGCGCCTACGCCAGCAATCCCAAGGGCCGCGTACACATGCACAACCAGGTGAACAATGAGATCCACGTGCACGACAGCCGGGTTACAT
>JBATRZ010000026.1:0-2481 GCA_049292975.1 Saccharimonadales bacterium (SeqCode)
CTTAAACGTCATCGCGGTTTTAGCATTTGTATTTTCTGGCCTGCTCTTTATAGGGGGTATAGTATTAGCCGTACGCTACTCACTTGCACGTAACTTAAGCCTTTATGCAGTTTTTGACGAGAGCCTGTCTGCATTTCCTGCAATGAAACGCTCAGCAACACTCACAAAGAAACGATTAATTGAAACGTGGGGAATGAGTTTCCCTGGCACCATCATACCGATTGTTGGGCCTCTGCTAGCAACCTGCGGGCTTGGCGCACATTACCTACAGCTTAAAGTCTACAAGGACAGCTCGGCCGAGTTACCTAAAGTGCATATTCTTTCATGGCTACCCGTTATGTTGATAGTCGCTGGATTTCTACTCGTAGGTTTTGTGGGTGCAGTCATCGCTTTGATTGCAATATCAAATAACTAGTTTCTGGTTGAAGTATCAAAAAGCTCCCACTGAAGGGAGCTTTTTTATAGTAATTAGTTATACTACTTTTTTGCTGCTTTTCGTTTTGGTGTAGCTTTTTTAGTAGCAGTCTTTTTCTTTGTAGGTGCTTTCTTTGCTGTTGCGCTTACCACTACTGGCGCTGGCTTTGACGCACTTGCAACTTCTGACTTGTCACCGCTAAAGAACATCTTGTAGAGGTTCATACCGATAACCGCACCGACAACTGGGCCGAAGAAGTATGCTAGGTAAACCTGGACATCAGGGCGATAGCCTAGACCAATCGCGACTGCAGGGTTAATGACTCCAGAAACTAGCTGGCGATCAAAGATCACAACTGCTACTGCAGTTGATGCTAGGAATAGTGACATACCGACGACTGCGCCTGCATGACCACCCAAAAACTTACGATAAATTACTGCTGCAAATCCAAGTGCAAATAGTAGTCCACCGACCATTTCTGCCCAAAAGATTTCCCAAGTAAATTCATTACCGACAGCTTCGATTGTTCGTTCTGGGCTTAGGTATTCAAAGAACTTCCAGGCCAAGACTGCACCGACTGCCTGCATTGCTACAAACATTAGTGCTTCGAGTAACTTTACTTTTTTGACACTAAATAACCCAATCGTAATTGCTGGGTTAAAGTGCCCGCCGCTAACTGGACCAAGCACGCTATAAAGCGCCGCAAAAGCCGTAGCTGCTGATATTGTTGTAAACAGTGGATTACCGTAGTTTTTGCTAACTGCGATAACAACCGCCGTAAGCGCAAATGTCCCGAGAAGCTCGGCAAACAATCGCGCAAGTTTAGATGTAGACATCTAGAATTACCCTCCTCTTACTTGCTACGCAACTCCTCACCAGCAACGTAGAAATTACTAATGAAATAATCATAGCCTTTAATTGTACATATCGCAATACTAGTGAGCGGTTTCAATGCCAATTGTGCGGAGCAATCGATCTTTAAATGGTTCGGTTTTACTACCCGTGCAAGCACTTGGATAGTTGCGTTTGTTGTACTCGCCGGCGTCTCTAGTTATGTCTTCATAGCGTGAATTAATTGTATCTGTGTCTGTCTTTCCATAGTCAACTAGTAGTACATCTTCCGAGCCGATGACTCTGCCAGCGATATTTGAAACGATTTGTCCGTTTAATAAATAAGTGAGCTTGTTTCCATCCTGCCCGTCAACAAACAATCCCGCATCAGTTAGTAGTGCCTCCCTAGAAACTCCAAAACTTAAATTTTGGAAAAACAATCCCCACGTTGAAGCATCGTCATGAACATGCACAACATGAGATACATTGTCGTGCATATGAGCCATAGCCTTCGGATTTGCGTGCGATACGCTACACGAAGAGACTTCTTCATAAAAACTCGGATCATCAAACTTTTCGCGTTCGCCGTTTACATAAACTGCAAAGTTGGCGTGGTAGTGAGTAGAAATTTTTTCTACGAGTATAAACCGTAGGCAAAACACAAATAGAGCACCCAACAGAAATACTACACCAGTGTGAATCAAAGTTGACCGTTGCATTGACGTAACTTTTTCTTTGAGTGAAGTGATGAAATCCATATTGAATTAGTATACATGAGCGGGTCATTCACCCGTGGCTGTATGGTATATTTATTGATATGTTCTTAAACCTTTTGGCTCACGCAGGTGAAATTCACGACACGACCGAACAGTCGCTAGCTCATAGGCTAGAACAGTGGTATGTTGCAGTTATAGTTTTCGCGGTGCTTCTATTTGTAGTCGGGAACCTAGTTTATTTACTAACAAAAAAGTCGCTAAACCGTACACTCACAATACTTTCTACGATGCTATTTGTGAGTGCATATCTTGTATACCAAAACCTCAAAGTGCTGAGCGTACTTTGTCTAGTGACGAGTTTCATTTTTGTTATCGTTTTAATCATGAATCCAAAGTCAAAGCCTACAAATAAGAACACACCGAAGAAATAAATATTTACTATTAAGAGTTTTGTGATTACTGTATATACATGAGCTTTGAAGATTTTCAGACAAAAGATTCAGTTGTACTTGTCTACAC